>NZ_JBHZEJ010000024.1:0-99221 GCF_042756365.1 Streptomyces sp. NPDC059092 | reverse complement strand
CCGGTCACGTGTCCCGTCGCCGGGCCCGGCGGCGCTTCCGGCCCGGTCCGGCCGGCGCTCGCCCGTCATGAGGCGGCCTCGCCGGGCCAGGTGAGGAATCCGACCGCCTCGGCCTTCGCCACGTCGGCGTCCTTCGCCCCCGTGACGCGTTCGATCACGCGGGTGACGGCGGCGATCAGTTTGCCGGGCGGCACGGCGCCGAGGGGGCCCGACCACCCCTTGGCCAGCCAGTCCACCTCGGCGTCGGTGAGCGCCCCGCTCCCGCGCAGCCGGCCCAGCACCCCGGCCGGCGGCCTGGGCCCGCGTACGGGCACGGCGCCCGGCGCGTTCATGACGGCCCGGGGCGGCAGCCCGGCGTCGACGACCCGGCGGCCGGGCAGGGCGGCACGGATGTCCCCGGCCAACTGGCAGCCCGTCACATCGGCGTCGTGCAGCACGATCACCGGCACCGCACCGGGCGCCACCTGGTCGGCGCGGGTGGCGAGGGCTATGTCGTACCTCCCGGGTATCCCGTTGGCGGCGAGGAAGGCGGCGATGCTCGCGTCACCGCAGAGCAGCACCGCCCTGGGCCGCGCGGGCGGCTCCGGGTGCCGGAAGTGTCTCTCGTCCACGACGCCGGGCGGCAGCGAGCCGTAGACCGACACCCACAGGCTCATCGAGGTGGAGCGGAAGTGGCTGAGGGGATGCGCCTCGACGGCGCGGTGGCGGCGTCCGAGGGACGAGGCGTACACGAGGACGGTGACGACACCGAGCAGGAAGCCGAGGAACGCGACCACCCCCGCGTCGGCGGACATCCCGCCGATCAGCAGCACGAGCGCCACGGGCAGCCCGGCCGCCAGACATCCGACGGCGCCGGCCCGGCCGCTGCCCCGCCTCGTCCTCCCGCGGGTCAGGGCGTACCAGAGCTGGTTGACGGTGATCCGGGTCCGGCCGCCGTCGGTGAGCTTCGCGACGACGCGCCTGATCCGTACGTCGCTCAGCCGCAGCGAGTTGGTCTTGGGGTCCAGCGCGAACTGCCGGTTGCACTTGGAGCAGGTACGGCCCGTACGCTCCCGCTGGAGCAGGTTCTGGTCACAGTGCGGACAGATCATCGGGGCCCCTCCAGCACGGCCGCGGCCCGCCGCAGCCCGGCGGCGAGCCGCTCGCGCGCGCCGACGGCGCCGACCCCGCCGGCACGCTGAAGGCCCTCGATCTCGCGCAGCGCGGCGGCGAGCTTCCCGTAGTCGGCGGCAACCTGACCGACGGCGGAGGAGACACGGCCGACGGCGGATCCCTGGCCGGAGGTGGCCGGCCCGCCGCCCACCTCGACCTCCACCGGCACCTCGGCCCCCGCTCCCGCACCGGCGGCACGGCGCTCGGCCTCGTCCGCCGTGATCGCGTAGTCCTCGTGGTCGATGCCGAAACCGGTGTTGGCGGCGAGGATGTTGAGCGGCTGCGCACCCCGGTTGGCGAAGGAGTGCGGCATCATCTCGGGTATCCGGATCATCGCCCCGGGGAACAGCCGCACCTCGGCGACCCGGCGCCGTACCGGATCGTACAGACCGCAGGACGCGTGCCCGAGGCTGAGCACGATGTGCTCCCCGCCGTGCGCGTGCGGGGTGAACGCGCTGCGCGGGCCGACGACCCCGAGCTTGAACGTCGCGTTCGACGGCCGCTCGGGGGAGGTCCGCGCGTCCCCGACGAGATAGTGGGCGAACTGCCCGTCGTCGATGAACCGCAGGAACTCCTCGCTCGGCCCCAGCTCCCGGGCCCCCTCCCGGTCCGCGAAGAGCACCCGGCCGTCGGGCCGGAGGTGGAACACCTCCACGCCGTACGGCAGCCCCCGCGCCAGCCGCGCCATCCCCCGCACACCCGGCGCACCGGACCGGGCCCCGAATTCCACGTCGAACATCAACGCCCCCCTCGCGCTGTCGACCACGATCGCAGCGTAGAGCTGTGACCGGGAACACTCGGAACCGATGATAGGGCGGGCCTCTGACATCCCGGTGAAGTCACGGCGCCCAGCCCGCCCCACGAGGCCGCCGAGGCCCGGGACCACGGCCTGACAGGTCGTCAGTCGCGCAACTCGCCCTCCAGCAGGCCCATCGTGAACATGTCGTACCACCGGCCGTCGCGCCGGAAGACCTGACGGAGCCTGCCCTCCTCCACGAAGCCGACCTTCCGGTAGACGTGGTGGGCCGCGTGGTTCTCGGTGACCACCGTCAGCGTGATCTTGTGCAGCCGCATCTTCTCGAAGCCGTACCGGCAGATCGTCCGCATCGCGTCGGTGGCGTAACCGCGCCCCCAGTACTCCTTCTCCCCGAGGTAGATGTCCAGCTCCGCACAGCCCGTCTCCGGCTCGGTGTCCCGCAGCCGGACCAGGCCGACGAGCGTGGCGCCGTCCAGCGTCTCGACGCCGTACAGCACATCGCCGTACGCGTTGCGCGGGCGCTCCTCCATGCTCTTCCTGACCCGGGCCTGCGATTGCGCGTAACCGTCGCTCATCCAGCGCATGACCTCGGGGTCGTGGTTCCACCGCCACAGCGCCTCGGCGTCCGACGGCTCCATGGCCCGCAGTTTCACCAGGTTTCCGAGCACCACACCGGCCAGCCCTTCGGGTTTTCGTACGATCGATCTACGGAACCCGCCAGGAATAACACGGCGTCACGCGCCCGCCCAACCGAATATCCGCCTCCGGGCCGCCGGATCACCGCACCTTCAGGTCGCCCTTTCCGCAGGCGACGCCGTCCCTGTCCGGGTCCAGACGGAGCGGGTCGTCCTTGCCGTTGACCTTCAGCCGGCCGTAGTCGTTGGCCGCGAGCCAGGCGCACCGCGCCTTCGTCACCTCACGGCCCGCACGCGCACCCGCACCCGCACCCGTGACCGTGGCCGTCTCCGGGAAGACCGTCGGTACGCAGACGTTCGCGGAGCCGTAGTGCCGGTCGCATCCCGCCACCCGCGGGCTCACCGGCTCCGAGGCCCTGGGCTTCCGGCTCTGTTTCGCGGGCTGGGTCAACTCGCCTGCGAAGCCGTGGACATGGGCCGACCCGGCGGCCTTCGCGGCCAGGGCGGGCGGACCGCCGAGGTGGATCCATTCGGCCACCGACGGGATGCCGTTGGCGTCGACCGCGAAGAGCATGTACCAGCCCGGGGGCGCCAGGTCGGGGTTGCTCGTGACGTTCAGGTCGACGTTGTCGCCGTCCACCGTGAGCGGCAGGTCCACGAAGCGCTGGTTGGGGTCGGAGGAGTGGGTCACCGCGGCCGGGCGGATCAGTTCCGCCTTGGCGATCGGCCGGTCGACCGTGATGCGCCGCGTGTCTCCGTACAGCCACTGGTTGTCGATCAGCGAGGTGATCCGGGGCCGTTCGCCCCGCAGGAGGTACGGCGGGGTGTAGAGGGACACCTGGTGGTTCCAGGTGCCGTTGCCGGGGTTGTCGCCGGTCGTCATGACGCGGCCGTCGGGCAGCAGGAACGCCGAGGAGTGGTAGCCGCGCGCCTCCGGATCGACCGCCACCGGGTCGAAGGTGTCCGTCGCCGGGTCGAAGAGCGACGACTCGTACACCGGGTTGGCCCGGTTGTGCAGCGCGCCGCCCGTCTCCAGCACCTTGCCGTCCGGCAGCAGCACCGCCGAGCCGTACATCTTGCCCTGCGCCCCGGTCTGCGGTTGCGGGCCGTTGCCGAGGTCGACCGTGCCCTGCGGGAGCGGCGGGCCCGCCGTGTAGCGGGGGTTCGGGTCCTTGAGGTCGATGAGGTCGGTGAGCCGGCCCGCCTCCGGGTTGGAGTCGATGTTGCCGCCGCCGATCGTCAGTACCCGCTGGTCCTGGGCGGGCGGCAGCAGCACGCTCGCCGACTGGTCGCGCTCGTCCTTGTTCCGGAGCCCGGGTATGTCGGTCACGGTGTTGGCGTCGTAGTCGTAGACGGAGGAGCCGGTGCCCGGGGTGCCGTTGCCGAAGACGTGGCTGCCGGAGTAGAAGAGGCGGCCGTCCTGCATGAGGATCATCGACGGGTAGAGGCCCCAGTACGACCAGGTCTGGTTGACCTGCCAGGCCGGGAGCCACTTCTCCTCCGTGGCCGACCAGCGTTCGGCGGTCACCGAGCCGGTGGAGTCCTCGCGGAGCCCGCCGAAGGAGAGCACGTCGCCGTTGCCCATGAGGGTGGCCGACGGGTACCAGTGGCCGTCGTTCATGTCGTTGGTCCTGCTGTACGTCTCGGTCGCCGGGTCGAAGACGTAGCTGTCCTTGTACCCCTGGTAGCCGACCGTGCCGTCCGCCGACGGATAGCCCTTGTTGCCGCTCATGACCAGCACGCGGCCGTCGGAGAGCTGGACGTGGCCGGAGCAGAACATGTCGTCGGGCGTCGGGATCGTACGGTACGAGCCGTCCCGCGGGTCGTACACGGCGGAGGTGAAGGTGCCGGCCTCGAAGCTGTCGACGTCGTTGCCCGAGCCGGCGATCAGCAGGACCTTGCCGTTGTGGAGGACGACCGAGTGCATGGACCGCACCGGGTTCTCGGTCGGCAGGACCTCCCACTTCCCGTCGGCGCACTCCTGCGGCGTCCCGGTGCATCCGGGCTCGGCGGGTGGCGGGGCGACCTCATCCATGCCGTAGTCGTCGGTGGTCACGCTGCCCGTGCCGTACACGGAGGCGCCCCAGGTGATCCGGTCGGTGCCGGGCGGGACGACGGGGGTGCGGACCTCGGCGCGCCGGTAACCGGGGCTCAGCTCCAGGGTCTTGAGGTCGGTCCAGTACTGCCAGCCGGTGGTGGTGTCGTGCCGGAAGAGGGTGAGCGCGACATCCGGAGTGGTCGACTTGTACCAGAGGGACAGGTCGTACTGCCGGTCCGGCCGCACGCCGGGCGCGCAGGCGGCGGACTCGGTGATGAGCGCCTTGCGGTCGCCGTCGGCCCGGCGGGTCAGCTCGACCTTGAGGGCCTTCGTGCCGGAGTGGGCGTCGGCGACGGTGGTGAAGGAGAAGTCGTTGTCGCCCCAGCCTGACTGCTCCCAGCAGTACGGCATGTCCCCGGCGCCGCCGGTGCCCGGTGTCTCGAAGCCGGGGTTCTTGACGAGATCGGCCCCGGCCAGCGCGGGCTGCTGGGCGCTCAGCAGCAGCCCGGCGGTGAGCGCGGTGACGGCGAGGAGCGCGGTACGGCGCGAGGCGCGCGCCGGCCGGGCGGGCTCGCGGAACATCACCGGCGTACGGAGCCGGCCCGGTCCGTGGAAGATTCCCGGCGTACGACTCCGGCTCGGCCCGCGGAGGGTTCCCGGCGTACGGAACGGGTTCACCGGCCGACCTCCGTCTCCAGGTCCCTGACCCTGCCGGACGACGCCACAGGGCTTTCCGCCTCCGGCCGCGCCGCGCCGCCGCCCCGGCTGCCGCGCCGCCGCCCGGGGGTCCGCTTCGGCAGGTAGACCAGCGCTTCCGTCCCCGCGAACCGCACCACGAACGTCGCGAGCAGCGCGCACGCCGTCGCCGTCAGGGCCCCCATCCCGAACCGCGACACGAACAGCGCGATCAGCGGGATCCGCAGCAGCAGATCGGCGTTGGCGAGCAGCGCGAACCGGCCCACCCGGTCCGCCCAGTGCCGGTGGGCGCGCCGGCTGCGGAAGAGCAGCAGCTCGATGAGGACGAAGTTCCACGCCACGCCGAACTGGTTGGCCGCCACCTCGGCCGGCAGGTAGTGCACCCCGGCCGCCGTCAGCCCGTACAGCGCGAGCAGGTTGGGTACGAAGCCGGTCAGCCCGATCAGTCCGAAGGCGGCCATCCGGGCGAGCGGGGAGGCCGTCCGCAGCTCCACGAGGTGGCGCAGGAAGCGCAGGCCCTCCTTGGCGGTCGACTTGGACTCGCCCGCGAAACGGTCGCGGAAGACGAACGGGACCTCGGTGGGCTGCTCGGGGCGGCAGCGTACGGCCAGTTCCAGCAGGATCTTGTAGCCGAGCGGGCGCAGCGCGTCCGAGGTGACGGCGGAGCGGCGGATCGCGAAGAAGCCGCTCATCGGGTCGCTGATGCCGCGCAGCCGGCCCGGGAAGAGAGCCTTGGTGAGCCAGGTCGCGGCGCGCGAGACGGCGACGCGGTAGCCGCCCGCGAGCCCGGCGCGGCTGCCGCCGTCGAGGTAGCGGCTGGCGACGACGAGGTCGGCGGACGCGCGCTCACCGGCGGCGACGAGGTCGGGGACGAGCGCGGGCGGGTGCTGGAGGTCGGCGTCCATGACGACGATCCAGTCGGATCCGGCGGCCTTGAGCCCTTCGACGACGGCGCCGCCGAGGCCGCCCTCGGGGGTGTCGCGGTGGATGACGGTGACGGGGAAGGGGCAGTCCTGCGCGGCGGAGGCGATGACGGCGGGGGTGTCGTCCGTCGAGTCGTCGACGAAGAGCACTTCGCAGGGCAGCCTTGCGGGTACGGCGTCGGTGAGCTGCCGCAGCAACTCCCGCACGTTCCCGGCCTCGTTGAAGGTCGGGATGATGACGGTGACCGCGCCGGGTTCGGCGACGGCGGTCGCTTCGAGCACGGGGTCGCCGAGTTCGTGGCGTCCGGGGGGTCCGTGGCGTCCGGGGGGTCCCGGCTCGCCGGCCCCGGTGGGCGGAGGAATGCTCATCGCTCGTCGCCTCCCGTGCTGGTGCCGTTCCGTGCGGCAGCACGGTCGTTCCCGGTGATCCGCCGGATCTCGATCCGGTCCTCGCCCGTGCCGAAGACGGCGACGGACGTCGAATGGTTCAGTGCGTCGCGCACGTTGGGCAGGTCGCGCGCGTCGCGCCGTACGGTCGGGGAGGCGACGACGTAGTCCAGGTCGCGCCAGCCGCCGGGCATCGTCTTCGTGACGGCCGGGTCGAGGTCGGCCTTGTAGAACCAGATGGCGCCGAGGCCCGGTTCGTATCCCGCGTGTACGAGGTCGAGCCAGAGCGCGTCGTCCACGAGCACCCGGGCCCGGGACGGGTCGGGGACCTCCCGCGCCATCCAGGAGGCGGCGGCCCGGTAGGGGGCGTTGGCGTCGGCGGTCAGCGCGGTGCGGTCGCCGTCGTACCAGCGCGGTACGACGAGTACGGCGGCGGTCGCCGCCAGCGCGGCCAGGGCCGTCCAGCGCAGGCCCGTCACCGTGCGGCTCTGCTCCGGGCGGCGCCACCTGCGCAGTACGGCGTGGGTGACGCTCGCCGCGCCGCCGGCCAGCACGAGTGCCAGGAACGGCAGCCCCTGGATGACGTACATCGCGGGCAGGTAGCCGGACGGGCGCAGGGCGACGGCGGTCAGGATCACGACGGCGAGGGCGGGCCCGGCCAGCGCCCGCGCGGTGACCGACCAGCGCAGGGTGACCATGAGCAGGAGCGCGCCCGCGATGCCGCCCAGTGGCAGGATCCGGTCGTAGTACAGCCAGGACTGGAGCACACCGTACGAGCCGCTGCCCGGGTCGAGGACGAAGCCGGAGCCCGGACGGCTCATCTGGTACGTGATGCCGTCCCACAGCGAGACATGGCCGCCGCCGGGCAGCAACTCGCCTTTGAGCAGGGCGAAGAGCGGATACGAGAGGCCGGTCAGCACACAGGCGGTGACGGCTCCGGTGACCGCGAACTTACGGGTGTCGCGGTGGCTGTGGCGCCACATCGTGACCAGCAGCGCGGGCAGCACCACGAGCATGGTCTCTTTGGTGAGCACGCCGGTCGCGGCGGCCAGACCGGCCGCGAAGTGGTGCCAGAGATGGCGGCTCGGCGAGGCCGCGAGGCAGAACGCCAGCAGGATCCACATCACGGCGATGTTGTCGAGGAAGATCTCCCGCTGGAGCACCACGGAGAGCGGGGAGAGCCCGAAGAGGACCATCGCGAGACCGGCCGCCCAGCGCGGCAGCCACAGCCGCCGGGCCAGTACGTACAGGAGGACCGCGCTCGCGGCGCTGACCAGCAGCATCGCGCAGCGCATGGGGGCGACCGTCATGGCCTCGGGCGAGAAGAGCGAGGGCAGCCAGGTCAGGAAGGCGATCTGCATCCAGCCGAGCGGCGGATGGTCGTACCAGTACGTGTAGTGGGCGAGGCCCTTGCCCTCCTGGACGGCCCAGGCCTGGGCGAGGTAGGTGCCCTCGTCGTCGCTGAGGGTGGGGTAGTGCTGGATGTTCCAGCCCTGAACGAGCAGGATCGCGACGAGGAGGACCCCGCAGAGGACCAGATCGGAGCGTGAGCGCCGGAAGCGCACCACGGGCCGTACGGCGCCCCGTGGTCCGGTGCCGTGGACGGCGGGGGTCTTCCGGTCCGGGTCCTGCTCGGCGGGGAGTTGCGGGGCGGGGCCGTTCCGCGCGGGTACGAGCGGTCTCTGGTCCGTCTCCGTCGTCACCACGGGGAGGGTGGAGGTCACGCGTGGACGTCCTCTCGGGTGAGGTGCGCGCCGACATGGCTGGTCAGCTCCCAGTCGTCGCGCCCCCGCCGGTCGCGCCAGACCGCACGGATCGCCGCGCCGGCCAGCATGACCTGGTAGAAGGGGCCGCCGGCGATGAGCTTCAGGTAGTGCGTCAGGCGGATCCGCAGTCCGTACTGCTTGCCGAAGTCGTGGAGTCCGACGATCTCGAAGACGAAGGTCACGAGGGCGGTGACGAGCGGCAGGAAGGTCACGAACGCGACCGTGACCGGTACGTCGAGGAAGAGCGCGATACAGACGTTGAGCGGGATGACGAGCCCGGTGAACGCCTGGAAGAACGGGGTCATGAGGGTGTAGCGGGCCAGCAGACGCTGCCCGGATGTGGGCAGTTGACGCCAGTCACCCTTGCGGTAGACCTGGAGGAAGCCCTGGTTCCAGCGGGTGCGCTGTTTGAGCAGCGACATCAGCGAGCCGGGTGTCTCCTCGCGGGTGACCATGTCGGAGTCGTACGCGACGACGACCTTCTTGCCGACGCTGGAGAGCCGTACGCCCAGGTCACAGTCCTCGGCCAGGCAGTTCTGGTCCCAGCCGCCGGCCTCGCGCAGCACGTCGGTCCGTACGAAGACGGTGTTGCCGCCGAGCGGGATGAACCCCTTCTGGGCGTGCAGATGGAGCCTGCTGCGGAACCAGAAGAAGTACTCCAGGCAGTTGCGCAGGCTGTACCAGCTCGAATGGAAGTTGATGAGCTGGACGCCGCCCTGGACGACATCGGCGCCGGTGGAGCGGAAGGCGTGGTCGACGTGGGTGAGCAGCTCGGGGTGGACCTGGTCCTCGGCGTCGAAGACCCCGACGATCTCACCGGTGCAGTGCGGCAGCGCGGTGTTGAGCGCTTTGGGTTTGTTCTTGGCCTCGTGGGTGTCGACGACGACCCGGACCCGGCCGGGGTCGCGGGCGGCGGCCCGCTCGGCGACCGCCGCGGTCTCCGGGTCGTCGTGTCCGACGATGACGATGATCTCGAAGCTGGAGTGGCTGGATTCCAGCAGCCGTTCGATGGTGTGCTCCAGCACCGCCTGCTCGTGGCGGGCGGGCAGGAGCAGCGAGAACGAGCCCGCCCGGCCGCCGTCGGGCGGGTCGAACCGGGTGGCGGCCAGCGTCTCGGGCGTACGCCAGGCATGCATCTGCCACCAGAGCGTGAACGCGGCCATCCAGAACAGCGCCAGTGATACGGCGGCGATGAACGCGGCTATGAACACGGACGTGACCACACGGCCCCCCTCGGCCTGGGTGGCCGCGGCAAGGCCCCCCTGGCCGCCGGCGCACCCGTCATCCCCCTGTACGCATGTCCCCCACGCGCACTTGTTGCGTCTGCTGTGAAGACAATAAGGGGGACCTGTGACGACTGGAGGGCCGATTGGGTGAATGCTGCGTTTCGGTCCCATTCACCACGGGTCAGAAATCAGCCACCCTCTACTCGAACACCCCCAATTCACCCTTCAGGTGTTCGAGTTCGGTCGTCGGGGCGGAGCAGACGAAGCGCCGGCAGACGTACGCGGTGGCACGATCGCCGATCAGCGGGCGGTCCGCCAGCAGCGGGAACTCGTCGCTCCCCGGCGCACCGGCCGCGACGACGGCGCCGGGCGCGGTGGCCAGCAGAGCGGCCCGGTGCATCGCGGCAACACCCTCGGCCGCCGCACCGTCCCCCACGCGGCCCTCCGCACCGCCCTCCGCACCGAGGACCGCGACCTCACGGGGCCCGTCCAGCGCCGCCTCGGCGACCGCGAGCCCCCAGCCGATGAAGCGCGGCGCCCGCGGCCCGAGCGCCTTGACGACCCCCAACGCCCCTTCCGCCGCACTCCGGTGGCGCTCGGAGCCGGTGTGGGCCGCGTACGAGAGCAGCGCACCGGCGGCGGCCGTCCAGCCGGACGGCGTGGCGTTGTCCGTCGGATCCTGGGGCCGGCGGATCAACTGCTCGGCGTCGTCGGCCGTGTCGTACAGCGCACCGCCCTCCGCCACGAACCGGTCCAGGACAATGTCCAGCAGGAACCCGGCGAATTCCAGCCAGACGCCCTCACCGGTGACCCCGGCGAGCGCGAGGAACCCCTCCGCCACATCGGCGTAGTCCTCCAGCACCCCGGCGTTCGCCCCGGCCCGCCCGTCCTTCGAGGTACGGGCCAGCCGTGCCGCCCCGTCCATGTGGAGGCGTACGAGCAGATCGGCGGCCTCGGTCGCCCGCTCCACCAGGTCCGGCCGGTCGAAGTACGCACCGGTCTCGGCCAGCGCGGCGACGGCCAGCCCGTTCCAGGCGGCCACGATCTTGTCGTCGCGCCCCGGCCGCTCCCGCCGCTCCTCGCGGGCGGCGAGGAGCCGTGCCCGTACGGACTCGACGCGTCCGGCGTCCACCACCCCTTCCCCGACGGGCAGTTGCAGCACGGAGGCGCCCTCCTCGAAGGTGCCCTCCTCCGTCACCCCGTAGTACTGGGCGGCGAACTCGGCGTCGGACTCCCCCAGCACGTCGCGCAGTTGGCCGGGCGTCCAGACGTAGAACGCGCCCTCCACATGCTTCCCGCTGCCGCTGCCGTCCTCGCTGTCGGCGTCCAGGGCGGAGGCGAACCCGCCCTCGGCGGTGCGCAGTTCACGGACCATGAAGTCGGCGGTCTCGACGGCGACCCGACGGGCCAGCTCGGAGCCGGTGGCCCGCCAGACATGCGCGTACACCCGGCACAGAAGGGCGTTGTCGTACAGCATCTTCTCGAAGTGGGGCACGGTCCACTCGCGGTCCACGGAGTAGCGCGCGAACCCGCCGCCGAGCTGGTCGTAGATCCCGCCGCGCGCCATCGCCTCACAGGTGTCCGTCGCCATCTGGAGCGCGCCCTCGGAACCGGTACGGGCGTGGTGGCGCAGCAGGAACTCCACCACCATCGCCGCCGGAAACTTCGGCGCCCCACCGAACCCGCCCCGCTGCGCGTCGTACTCCCGGGTCAGCCCCAGCAGCGCCTGCGCCAGCTCCCCCTCCCCGGGCGGCCCGTCCCCGCTCTGCGCGAGCGACCGCCCGGCCAGCTCCCCGACGATCCGCGCGGCCACCTCGGCGACCTCCTCGCGCCGGCCAGTCCAGGCGGAGCTGACACCTTCGAGCACCTGCGGGAAGGACGCCATGCCGTGCCGGGGCTCGGGCGGGAAGTACGTACCGAAGTAGAAGGGCGCGCCGTCCCCGTCGAGGAACACGGTCATGGGCCACCCGCCCTGCCCGGTGGCGGCCTGCACGGCCTCCATGTAGACGGCGTCGACATCGGGCCGCTCCTCGCGGTCGACCTTGATGTTGACGAAGTGGGCGTTCATGTACTTGGCGGTGGTCACGTCCTCGAAGCTCTCGCCCGCCATCACATGGCACCAGTGGCAACTCGAATACCCCACACTGAGCAGCACCGGCACCCCCCGGCGCCGGGCCTCGGCGAACGCCTCCGGCGACCAGGGCCACCAGTCGACGGGGTTGTCGGCGTGCTGGAGGAGGTACGGGGAGGTCTCATGGGCCAGTCGGTTCGCCATGCACCCCATCCTCGCGCACACCCGCGCCGCACCCACCCCGGGCCGAGGAGCGACACGCCCAGGACCCGGGCGAAGGGCTCAGCCCCAGGTGAGCGGATCGAGGTGGAGGTAGAAGCGCTCCCGCTCACGGTCGAGTGCGACTCCGTACCGGCCGGCGAACGCCCCGTCCGCCGCAGGCGAGTTCGAGCCGCCGGCAAGGACCGCCCAGCTCGGACGTCCGGCGCGCACCCCGCCCCCTTCTTCAAGGGCGGGGGCACGCCGCGCCCTGCCCCACGGCTTATTCGCCGGTGCCCAACTCGGCGACCGGGCCGACCCGGGCCACGCGGCAGGCCGGCAGCAGCCCGGTGAGCGTCATGAGGCCGTCAACCCGCCAGAGGTGCACCAGTTGAACGTACGGCAGGTGCAGCGGATCACCGAGGTCCAGCACCGATCACCAGCCACGCGCAGTGCACGCAGAGAAACAGTCCCAGGACGCTGACACCATTAAAGGTGCGCCGGTTCCGGTGCGGGGCCGCGAATGTACCTACCCCGCGGAAGAGGTCGACGGTAATGCGTCCGCGCACGAAAAGTCTCGACGCGAAGCCTGACCATCTGTGATGATCTGCTGATCACCGATCGGGGGAGGCGCCGAGGACCTGCAATATGGTCCGAGGCTGCGGGGAGGAACGTATGACGGACACAGGGCACCACACCGGCGGAGAGATTGACCTTGCTGTCCCAGGCCGCGCTTCGTATCTGATTTCGGGACGCCGTGTACGTGTCTCGGATCTCGTACGTGCCGGACTATTGGACATTGGTACCGAACTGATCTTCGAGCGGCCCCGTGTGGGCACCACTCACATTGCCTGGGTGTCCAGAGATCACGCAATCAAGCTCAAGAACGGACGCCAGTTCGCCTCCCCGTCCAGAGCGGCCAAGGCAGCCGTGGGCAGTGGCTCCTTCGACGGCTGGAACGCCTGGGCGCTGCGCGACGGCACCATGCTGGACACCCTTCGGCAGCGACTCCTGGACTCTTTGGCGGAGCAGGCTCCCGAGGAATCGGAGGACGGAAAGTTCTCCACTGTCCGGCATGAAAGGCTGAAGAACGCCCGCGAAGCGGCCGCAGACGGGCAGCCTGTCGCGCTCACCGTCCGGGAACTCTTCGGCTGGTGGGGCGCGGCTCGGCGCGGCTACCTGATCAGCAACCAGGTCGCCGCCGAACTGTCGAATCACGCCCTGTCGACATCGCCCGACTTCGGGGCCGTCCCCCTCGATGCCTCGGTTCGACTGGTCAGCACCCCGGTGGAGAAGGACAGCGAGCCGGAGACGGATGAGCAGCCCGATCTGTTGGTCGGCGCCGCCGACCACGAGGTGCCGGACCACGGGGACACGAGTGTGGACAACACCGTGGACGACAGCGAGCGTGAGCCCATCATGGATCTCACGGTCGGGCGTCTGGACTCGGCGCTCTCAGGGGTCGTCTCGGTTTCCCCGAACTCGACCTTCGAGGAAGCCGTTACCAAGATGACCCTCAACGATTATTCTCAGCTTCCGGTGATGACGGGCAGCCGGAACCTTCAGGGCGCGGTCACCTGGGAGTCCATAGCCATGGCACGGCACTCCGACGCGGACGCCCCCTTCTCACAGGCAATCGTTCCGGCCCACTCGGTGCCCTACGACCACCATCTGATCGACGTGCTGCCCCAGCTCACTCAGTTCGGCTTCGTCCTGGTGAAGGACGAGACCAACATCATCGCCGGAATCGTTACCGCCAATGATGCCGCCGCGGCCTACGGCGCTCTGGCGACCCCTTTCTCCCTGATAGGCGAGTTGGATCAGCGACTGCGCAGAGTGGCCTCCGACTCCGTCGACCTGGCGGAAGCCGTCAAGCTGTGCGATCCGGACGGCAGTGGTGGGATCATGTCGTTCGATGACATGTCGTTCGGGGACTACCAGCGAATCCTGGAGAACCCACCCATGTGGGAGACACTGGGGTGGCCGCTGGATCGCAGGGTCTTCGTGAAGAGGCTCGACGAGCTGCGGAAGATCCGTAATGAGCTGATGCACTTCAACTCGGACGGCGTCGAAGAAAACGACGTCCAAAAGATCCGTCGCATGATCGCGGCGCTGCGGAAGTACGGGGCCTGACGAAACCTCCGGGACGCCCGATCCCCGCGTAGGCGTCGCCTGCGCGGCCCGTAGGCACCGCGCCTGCCGCACACTCCCACGGCCGAGGACAGGACACGGCTCCGACAGTCGCCACGAGGCCATCCTGGCGACCTGTCCCACCCATACGCCCATACGGTGCGCGCGAATCATTTCGCGCAGCCAGCCCTTTTCGCGGGCCCGCTTCCACCACTGTGCGCGCCTCAGGCGATGGCCGCGATGTCCCCGTCATCGAAATAAATGGCCTGATGCAGGCGCCCACCCAGAGCGACGGCAAATCGGGCGAGGACGTCCTGGCCGGAGATGTGTCCCCGCTCAATCTGCGACACGCGCCCCTTGGTCACACCCATACGGTCGGCCACGTCCTGCTGGGTCAGCCCTCGGGCCCGCCGTAGTTCCGCCAGACGGCGGCCGGTCATCTCCGCGAGCAACTCCTCCTTGCCTGCTCGTACCGCCTCCTCGCCTCCGGCGCGGGCAACATGCTCAGCGCGGATGTCCTGCCAGCGCGTGTAGCCACTCATGACCGTCCTCCTTCTTCCTGAGCCCGTTCCTTCACGTAGATCTCGTAGCGCTCCTCAGCCAGTGGAACCGCTTCCCGGTACCACTCGTTCCACTGCCCCGCCTTGTCACCTGCCACCAGCAGAATGCTGCAGCGCCATGGATCGAAAGCGAACAAGATTCGCACAGTGCCAGGACGTAGTTCCTTGAGGTTCGCCATCGATGATCCATGGATGGTATCGACCAGCGGGCGCCCAAGCCCTGGGCCTCCCTCCGACAGGGCGTCCAGCGCCTGCACCACACGGGCATGCGCCAAGTCATCAAGGTTTTCGATCCAGTCGCGCACCTCGTCGACCAGAAAGATCTCCCACTCGCCGTCCATACAACGAGTATAGCGAACGCTATACACTCTGGGTTCGGCCGACGCGTAGCGGACGTGGTTCGAGACATGGGCTCAGGAATCGAGCAAGGCGCGTTATCGAGCGTTCCGCGGGGGCGTGAAACGGGGACGCAGAGCCGTCCTCCGTAAGAAAAAGGCCAGCTCCGGAGTCGCCGGCCGCCACCGCTCACACCAGCCACCGCCGAAACCGCCCGTCATCAGATCCCGAGCACCGCGAACGCCCAGCCCACACACTGCCCTGACCGGCATCAGGCCCGCCGGAGGCCTGCCCGGTACTGCCCGGCCGTGGCGATGCCCGCCCCACCTGACACTTCGTCGGGCGCACTACGATCTCCGGCATGGCGAAACGAGCGGTGCGGCGGCGGGCGCGGAAGGTCCTGGGGGAGGATCCCGTGGCCCTGGTCTGGTGCGAGATCCAGAAGACCGTCCCTGCCCCGCCCAAGGACGTTCACCGCGCCGCGGGCAAGGGACGGCTGAAGCCGGGTCACCACTGGCTGCTGTACGTCGGGGGCGTGGTGTTCTTCTTCGTCGTCATCCCGATCATGCTGATCGGGAAGCTGGAAGACCTCACCACCATCACCCGCCCGTCCTCGCGGCGACGGAGTCCGGGACCGCGGGGCCGACGGTCACGGCCACCGCGTGACGGCGCCACCGACCCGACCAACGGCGTCTTCGACGGCGACTGGAACCTGACCGCCGGCCAGCTCCTGCTCCGCCGGTACGGGCACTCACCCAACCGCAAACGCATGGTCATGCTGGCCCGGGACCGTATCTGCGTCGCGGCGTCCCCGCGCCGCCGGCTGTCACCGAACAAGGCCGCCGGCTTCCGGAGCGTCGCGGAATTCCCCCTCGACCAGGCCCGCGTCGAAGGGGAGGCGGGCCAGCCGCGCGGATTCGCCACTTTCCGGATCCGCTTCGCCGACGGCTCCTGGCTGGAGATGGGAAGGCTGGCCGAGCCCGAGGACGCCGACCACTTCCTCGGCACGGTCAGCGACTGACGTCCGGTCCGCGAGGAGGCTCGCCTCCGTACGGCGCCGATCGCGCGTCCGAGTCCCCGGCATCAGGGCACGTCGGGCCACCGCACCGGCACGGCGGCCACCGCAGCGCGGAACCGGGGACCAGATCCGGGCCCTCCGAGTCCAGGTCGCCCTCCAGGCCGAAGCCACCCTTCGGCACGACGAGCGTGCCGTTCACCCCGAACGTGGCGATCATCAGCGACAGCAGCCGCCGCGCGTCGCTACTCGCCATCGCGACACCGCCTCGGCCGGGCACGGAAGGGGGTTCGGATGCCGTGGCTTGTCATAGCCAACCTCTCGACAACGAGTAACCGGACACGTTCATAGTGTGACCAGAGGTGTTGCCCTGGAAGGGGTTCAGCGACCAACCTGCATTTTGGACGGCCTCCACCCACTCGGGTCGGCCTGCGCGGACGTCACGGGTGACACCCATTCCCAGAACTCTGGTCAAGGGGTTCTCACATGACGGAGCGGTACGGCGACTACAGCGGGGCTAGCAATCCGAGGGAGGTGTTCGGTGAGGCACTGCGGGACGCACGGGAAACGCGGGCGGCCGGCAAGCTGACGCAGTCGGACCTGGCGCGGAAGGCGCGTACGTCGAAATCGACCATCAGCCGGATCGAACGCGGGGTGCCGCCGATCGCCAGCAATCTGCCCGCGCTGTTCGATCAAATCTTCGAGACGAACGGCCTGTTCAAACGACTGCACGAGGAGGTGGTCTCACAGTCCTACCCAGCGGTGTTCCGCCGTCGAATGGCGCTGGAACGGGAAGCGACGATCATCCGCGAGTGGTCACCGACCATCTTTCCCGGCCTCTTCCAGACCGGGGAATATGCCCGAAGCCTGTTCCGGTCCAGCAACCCACGCGCCACTGACGAGGAGATCGCGGGGCTGGTGCGGGCACGACTCGTCCGGCAGGAACTCCTCCTGGGCACTGCCCCACCGAACGTTTATGTGGTGCTGTGCGAGTCCGTGATTCGGCACCGGATGGGGAGTCCCGCCATGATGCGTGAGCAACTGTCGGTGCTTCTGGGGCATGGCACGCGGCCGACCACACGTGTGCAGGTACTGCCGTTCGACGCGGAACCTCATCTCCTCGTGGATGGCCCGATCTCGCTTCTGACCGCGCCGAATCACTCAACCGTGGTCTCGGTAGAGGCTTTTCGCACGTCGAGCATCATCGAGGATCCCGAGCATGCTCGAACGGCCATGCGCGCCTACGATGATCTGACGAGCGAAGCGCTTTCAACACGGGAGAGCGCCGTCCTCATCAGAGAGCAGATGGAGACACTGTGAATCTCACCCCAGCCCCGACCGTGTGGGTCAGGTCCGCCTACAGCAGCGGCGAGGGCGGCAACTGCGTCGAGTGGTCACCCGCCTACGCCCACACCCACGGTCTCGTCCCCGTCCGTGACAGCAAGGTCCCGCACGGCCCCACCCTCGCCTTCTCCCAGGCGAGTTGGGCCGCGCTGGTCGCGTACGCCCGTACCTCCGGCGCGTAAAGGCGGCGTCGGGGCCAGGGGGCGGGCCCATCGGTCCGCCCCCGCCCCGCACCGCCTGTCCAGCACCGCCCCCGCTTCTGGTCCTCCAGCCTTCACCTGGGTCGTACGGCGGTGAGGGCAGGTTCCGGACCATCGCGCCACGACCTCGAACGTTTTCCCGAACGGGTTCGCTCGCCCGGAACCAGCAAGGCCCTAGATGATCAATTCCAAGGGATCGGCTGCGCGCATGGGACCAGGGCGTGTCCGACAAATGATCACTGCTCGGTTCAGTTGCCTTGCTGTCCTGACGCTGGTCAGCGATTCTGGGCCGGTGCCAGGGCAAGGGCAAGGGAAGAGGAAACGGCGGCAAGAGGCCGGGAGGCAGCGGCTTGCTGCTCGCACTGCGCTGGAGGCAGGGCGGTGGGAAATGATCTGCGAGACCCGGGACAAGGCGGAGTTGCGCGTGTATCTGCACCGTCTTCGGGAGGCACGAATCGACGGGTCGATGATCCGGATCGACACGCTGTGTAGCCGTCTTGTTGAGCCGACCACCTACCGACTGAGCCGGTTCGTGGCAGACCCCGCGTGCGAGTCCGATCCCGAGCACTCCGATCATTGATCTTGTGGCAGGCGCGGCAGACCATCTACGAGCGGTTCGCCCGCTGAGAGGCGGACGGAACCTGGGCGAAGCTGCTGGAACATGCCCAGGTTCGCGACGACACGGTGGGCCGGGTGGAATGGACCGTCTCGGTCGACTCCACGATCAATCGGGTTCACCAGCACGCGGCTGGCGCCCGTAAAAGGGGGCCACAGACGGGGACGAACTGGAAGATCCGGGCGGCTCGCAGGGGCGCCAGGCCCTCGGCCGGTCCCGAGGCGGACTGACCACCAAGGTCCACCTCGCCGTCGACGGCCGGGGCCTGCCGCTGTCGCTCGTGCTCACGCCCGGCAATGTCAACGATGCGGGATCCGCGTCCCGCGCGCCGCACGGGGTCGCCCGCGCACGACGCCCGAACGCGTGCTGGGCGACAAGACGTACTCCAGCAAGGCGATCCACCACCTGCTGCGGCGCCGGGGCATCGTCGCCACGATCCCCGAGCGCCGAGACCAGGCGGCCGACCGCCGACGACGCGGGGCACTCGGCGGCCGACCGCCCACGTTCGACAAGGTCATCTACCGCGACCGCAACGTAGTCGAACGATGCTTCGCCCGTCTCAAGCAGTTCCGCGCGATCGCGACCCGATTCGACAAACTCGACGCGTGGGCGGGGATGGCGGCTGTGCCGGGGTGACGGTGTAGCGCCAGAACGGTCGGACAAGCAGTGCGCCGACGATGACAACGATCACGCAGAGCAGCGAACTGCCTGTCCACGCGACACCGAGACCGGTGGCGGAGGCCATGGCGCCAGCACGTAGGTCTCCGAGGCGCGGACCGCCGGCGACGACGACGGTGAAGACGCCTTGCAGTCGGCCACGCATGGCGTCTGGTGCGTAGGTCTGCAGAATCGTCTCGCGGTAGACCGCGCTGACGAGGTCCGCCGCTCCGGCAGCGGCCAGCAGGGCCGCGGCCGCGAGGAGGTGGTGGACGGTGCCCGCGAGGGCGATGGCCGCCGCCCAGGTGGTGACGGCGATCGCCAGCGCCCGGCCTTGGCGGCGCACTCGTCCGATCCATCCGCTGAACAGCCCCGCTGCGACCGACCCGATGGCGATGGCCGAGTACAGCAGTCCCACTCCTCCGCCGAAGCGCAGCTGGGCCGCTTCCGGGAACAGGGCGGTCGGCATGGCCAGCGTCATCGCCGCGATGTCGACCGCGAAGGACATCCAGAGCACGGGGGCGGCGGCGATGAACCGCAGCCCGTCGAAGACCGAGCGCAGCCCGCCGGTGCGGGCCCCCGAGCCGGTCGGCAGGATCGGGGGCAGGTTGACGGCCGAGTACAGCAGGACGGAGAACAGCACGGCGTCGGCGCCGTAGGCCCAGCAGTAGCCGTTCGGCAGCGAGATCAGGAGGCCCGCCACAAGGGGCCCGGCGACCTGCCCGACATTGCCGACGGTGAAGTACAGCGTGTTCGCGGCGGGTACCAACGGGGTGGGAACGATGCGGGGAATGATCGCGCCCCGGGCGGCGGACGACACGGCGAAGGCGCCGGCCTGGACAGCGACGAGGGCGAGGATGAGGGGCACCGAGCGCAGATCGGCGAGCGCCTGGAACAGCAGGGCGAGTGTGATCGCCCAGGTGAGGCAGGCCGATGCCAGGTAGAGCGTACGGCGGTCGAACCGGTCGGCGATGGCGCCGCCGTACAGGCCGAAGACCACGAGCGGTACGAGGCCGGCCAGCCCCGCCAGCCCCACGATCAGCGACGACCGCGTCAGCGCGTACACCTGTACCGGGATAGTGACGCCGGTGACCATGGTCCCGATGTATGCCGCGCCCTGCCCGATCAGCAGGCGGCGGAAGACAGGGTGCGCCAGCGGGCGGGTGTCGAGGGCGATACCGCGCAGACCGGAGACCAGCCGGGCCTTCAGTGCGGGCGGGGCCGTGGGAGGACGATCGCGCGGGGTGTGGGATGTCGTGGGCATGGTCACCACGCTGGCAGGACCGCGCGGTGTACCGCTTCCGTTATTCTGCCGTCGTATGTCGGAAAACAGTCAGACGGAGGAGACGGCGGAGCCCAGGGACACCACGCATGCCCACCTCGCGGGTGAGGCCATCGGCCGCCACCAGCATGGCTATCACCAGCTTCTCTACGTCAGCGCCGGTGTGCTGGCGGTGCAGACGGGCGAGGCATCCTGGGTCGCGTCCAGGGCGCGCGCCGTGTGGATTCCGGCGGGCATCTGGCATCAGCACCGGGTGCACGGGCACAGCTCCGTGCACACGCTCGGCTTCGCCGCCCACGACGTCCTGCTGAGGTCCCGGGCGCCGGTCGTTGTGGCCGTGGACAACCTGGTGCGCGAACTGATCATCGCGTGCAGTGAACCGTCCCTCCCGCAGCAGGAGGCACGCCACCTGCGCGCCGTCCTGCGGGACCGGCTGCGGCGAGCCCTTGTGGAGCCATTGACGCTGCCCACCCCCAACAACTCCCTGCTGCGGCAGGCGTGCGCGCTGGTGGCCGGCGATCTGCGGCAGCCGCGGACTGCCGCCTGGCTCGCGCGGAGCATCGGCGTGAGCGAGCGCACCCTGGCCCGGCTGTTCAGGAGCGAGTTCGGCATGACCTATCCACAGTGGAGGACCAACGTCCGGGTGTTTCACGCCATGGTGCTGCTGGCGGAAGGAGCAAGCGTCAGTGAAACGGGACGCCAGTGCGGATGGGCCACGACCAGTGCGTTCATCGACACGTTCAGCCGCACCATGGGCCAGACACCGGGAACCTATCGCATCGCACCCGGTGGGTGAATTCCCAGGCCAGGCTTCGTGAGCCAAAGGCCAACTCGACCTCGAACAGCACCGAGGACGCACCCCCGGCGGTGTCAATCGCCCGCGTCATGCAGCGAATCCTCGCAATAACCGCCGCGATCCGGCACAACGATCACACCGGACAGCCCGTCCCGCGCTCACTGACCGCCTATGACCACTGATCCCCTGGAATCGATCATTTAGATGGAATGTATCTATGTAGATGAATTCTACCTATCACGGGAGCCCTGATGAACGTCACCGGCTTTGCCGGTAGAAGCACCGATCTCCACAGGCCTGGTCGTCGCGACCCTCGGCGGAACGACGGGGATCACCGGGGCGGGCGGGGTCGACCTGGTCCGGGGCCCGGGGGATTTCGTCGGGGCGTGGCCGGTGTGACGACGCGGAGCCCTGGCCGGCCGCAGCGGCCCTCGCTTCTCACTGCTCCTTGTCGGAGTTGGAAGCCTCCAGGACCCGGAGGTCGGCCTTCGCCGGGAGGCCGCCGTCGTTCTCGCATTCCAGCTTTTTCGCCACGGCGAGGGTGGCCGCGTGCAGGATGGTCATATTGGCGTCGCGCTGGGCGAGCGTCCCCTCTGCCGTTTTTCGCTCATACCTCAGCCTCCCCACGATCAGGGCGGCCTGTTCATCCGAACCGTCGAGCCGCGGACTGGCGCACTCGAAATAGAGGTAAGCACTGTCCGATGCGGCCACGGAACGCGCCGGCATTCCGTAGACATTCTCGTTGAATGAAATCCCGGCATCTTCAATGTCAAGGGGTTCGTAAAACCCGAAACTCAATTTCACCAGCGGGCCCGGCCGCTCCGTCCCTACGATTTGACAGAAGTTGCTGCCCGCGAACTCATCACCCTTCTCGTAATTCTCCTTGATTTCTTCGGAAGTCCTCTTCTTCCCGTTCAGCCCCCCGGGGCGGAACTTCGCGACGGGGAACACGGACTCCACGGCCCGCGCACTGTCACCGGAAAATACACCGTCACACAATTCACCTACAGAGAGGGGGACTTCTTCCTCCTCACCCTCACCTCCGCACGCGGAGAGCCCCATGCAGAGCAGAAGCGAAATTCCGAGAATATTAAGCGTCCTCACACAGGACACAATCAGCCGCCTCCCCGTTTCATCCGGTCTCCGACCGGTTACCCTGTTGCTGTTCCCTCGTGTTACCCACAGAATAACCATTCTGTACAGAATCTCTCATTTCTCTGGCAAGATTCTCATCCCATCCAATTCCCTGCCGCATCATAAAACTCTCCATCGGGGCTTCTGCGCTCGATTCACCTGCACGGTACACTTCGACCCTCTGCGCATATGTCAGGTCATCGAGCTTCTCAATTTTTTCATCCAAAGATTTTCCGGACCAGTCACTGATGGACTGCGACACGAATTCTTCAAGGGCCCCTGTGGCCGTATCCGTCGCAAGCGGAATGAGAACGGCCGCCGCACCGACAGCGGCGACGGGCGGGAGGAACGCGACAGCTCCACCGATCGCCGCGCTCGCGCCGAAGGAGACCCACGCGGAATCCGCCTCCTGTGCTTCCGTGTACTCCTCGTGCTTCTTCACTCCCTCGGCATCGACCTGGGCCGCGCGCGCCTCATCCAGATGTCCTTGGACTTGGGCTCCGGTCGAGACCGCGATGCAGGCACGCTCCCCGTCGACTTGACCGTTCTCGCCCACCTGGGCATCCAACAGGCTTGTGGTGTAGACCCGTTGGGCAGTCGTCATGGTCGCGTACGCATCCGGATGCTGCCCCAGGACGCTGAGGAATCCACGGGCCTGCTCCCGACTGAGGCTGGCATGCGCGCCAGGGTAATCGCTCTGCGCGAAGAAAGTGTCTCCCCTCGACTTGTTGAGCGCCCAGTCGATGTCATTGACGTATCCGGCACCCATACGCCCCAGGCTGTCCGACAAGGCTTCCTGTTTTTTGAGGAGTGCCGCATCCTCTGCGTACGTTCCGACAACCGTCCCCATGATCTCAGCATTTTTTTCGTCACGGACAACGTTCACATCCGGTTCGTCCCACGCATATCCGAGGGTCGCGGATTCAAGCGCATGCCCCAGCGCATCCGGCAGGAAGTTTCGCGCCTTCTCGGTTTCACCCGGATCGACTGTTTCAACGTCCGGGAAAGAATCATACTTCTCGTTCGCAAAGAAATCGAGATACGTTTCGATGGGATGCTCGGCTTTCTTCTCGCCAAGGTCCGCCTCCCCGTCCCCGACCGTCCCGTCCTCGTTGTACGCCGTCGGATCCGCCGTGAAGAACTCCTTCGACGCCTCCGGGCTGTGCCCCAGCGCCTCCAGCATCGACACCATGGGGTCGTACCCGGAGCCGTTCACGCCCGACGGGTTGTACTGGTTCTCGAACTGGCCGCCCATCGGCTTCGAGCTCGCGAAGAAATCCGGCTTCTTCTGGTGCAGCTGCGCCACGTGCTCGGCGATCGGGTTGAGGAACTTGGGGTCGTAGTTCCCGTAGCGCATGATCCCGCCCAGCAGCTGGTAACCGTACGGCGGGGTGCCACCGTACGGTGTGAGCGGGATCTGCTGGGTGCCCAGTTTGCGTAGCTCCGGGCCCCATTCGGTGGTGAACGCCTTGTCCTGGGAGGCCGATGCCAGGGTGAGGCCAAGGTTCTGCTGGAGTTCCTGGATGTCCTTCAGTCGCTGTTTGTCGAGCTTGCCGTAGTCGCCGTACGTGTCGGTCGAGAGCTGGCCGAAGAATTCGAGGGACTTCTCCGGGCCGAGCTTCTCGTAGAATCGGGTGGCGAACTCGGGTGAACTGCCGTACTGGCGCAGGATCTCGTTCTGCTCCTGCAACTCGGGGTGCGTGAGCGCGGTTCCCTTGTCCGCCAGTGCGGAGGCGCGGGCCGCCGCCTCGTGTTCCAGGCTGCCGTACTTCGGGGCGCCGAAGTTGTGGTCCTCGGAGACATTCGCTTCGAGAGCCCTCCGCAGCGAATCGTCCGTGACCTCGCACCGCTCGACGATGTCGTCGATCCGGGCCTGCCACTCGGCGAGGGCGGCCTTCTCCTTGCGTTGCAGTTCCGCGAAGTTGCTGTCGGTGCGCGCGCTGACGTCCCGCTGCACCGGCATGCGCGCGGTCACCTTGCCGCGGGCGTCGACGTGGACGTTCGCCTTGGGGCCCTCTTCGTCCCTGATGCCGGTCAGCTCGTCCTGCGCCTTCTTGAAGACCGTGTACGCGTCGTCGAGGACGGCTTTGACGCCCTTGGCCTCCTTGGCCGCGTCGCCGAACTCCTTCGCGGTCCTACTGATGAACGCCTTGGTGACCCCCGCGTTGACGCCCGCCCAGTCGGCCTTGTCGGCCTTCGTCCTCATGCCGTCGTCGGCGGCCTCCGCCAGTCTGTCCAGCTTCGCGATCATGTCCGACCAGTCGTCGACCGCGGTCTTGAGCTTGCCCAGAGGCAGGCCGATGATGTTCTCGTACGTCAGCTCGGGCACGCGCGCTCACTTCATGTACTGGTTGAGCTTGGAGACGGACATCAGGTCCCCGGCGATCCGGACATCGTCGTTCGCGTGCGCGGCCCGCGTGTAGTTGAGGTGGTTCGAGACCTGGGCGCAGGCGTCGAGCAGGGTGCGCAACTGCGTGTTCCACCGGTCGTGGACCTTCAGGAGCGCCGAGCCGCTCGCGAAGCTCTCGTTGGTGAGGGCGATCGCCGCGTCGAACGTCGCGGGCCGGGCGTGGTCCCCGTCGCGGGTGAGCCGGGTGCGCAGTTCGTAGGCGTCGTGGCCGATCGCGCCCAGGTCGTCGCGGTTCACGCTGAGATCGCTGTCGGCCGCGCTGCCGCCGCTGCCTGGTGATGTCACGGTGTTGAGCCGGGTGTGCGCCCGCTCCGCCGCCTGTCCGCGAAGCTCCGCCCACTCCTGGTCGAACGTCACGGTCCCTCCCCCTGCCCGTCTGCCCGCCGGCCTGTGAGGACACACGGTATTCGATCAGGTTCTCGGAGTGACAGGCGCCCATGGTGCCGGGCGCGCCCTCCGCGGCAGGCGGAGGGCGGAGGGCACGCCGTACGGTTCGAAGGCCGGTCAGTGTTCCTCGGCCGCCGGCTCCAGGACGAAGAGCGGGATCACGCGGTCCGTCTTCTTCTGGTAGTCGGCGTAGTCCGGGAACGCCTCCACCGCGCGGGCCCACCACAGGTCCTTCTCGTCGCCCGTCACCTCGCGGGCCACCATGTCCTGGCGCACCGGGCCGTCCTGGAGCTCCACCCTCGGGTCGGCCAGGATGTTGAAGTACCAGACCGGGTGCTTGGGGGCGCCGCCCAGGGAGGCGACCACGGCGTACGCGCCGTCGTGCTCCACGCGCATCAGCGGGGACTTGCGGATCTTGCCGCTCTTCGCGCCCAGCGTGGTCAGGACGATGACGGGCAGGTCGCGGCGCTTCGCGTCGTCCGGGCCGACCAGGGATTCCAGCGTCGTGCCTTGCGTGCCACCGGAGCTCTCGTACAGCTCCACCTGGTCGCGGACCAACTGCTGAACGCTCGGCTCGTACTCGCCTTTGAGGGGCATGCTGTCCATCTCCATGCTGTCGGGTGCTGTCGAAAGAGTCCTCGTCCGGGGGAACGCACGAGACGGAGGCAATCATTCCTGTACGGGGCCGGCGAACAGCCGAACGACAGGCACTACTCGCCATCGGGCCCCGTCCGCAGGACAATGTGCACTCACCATGCTCTCGGAGGGGGACGCATATGCGGGAAAGCCACCGGGCCGAGGCCGAGAGGCTGTTGGTACGCGCCGTGGAGGAAGAGGTACGGCGCTCCGGCGGGCGGACCGACGGGAACGCGCTGCTGGCGCGCGGGCGCGGGGCCCTGGACGCGATGGCCGCCGGGGCGGCCGAGGAGTACGCCGCGTACACGCAGGCCCTGGACGCCGCGCAGGCGCAGGAGACGCCGCTGTCCCAGCGGTTCAGCCGGCAGAACATCAGCACGCCCGTCCTGGTCACGTCCGTCGCCGCCGTGGCCGCCGTCGGCGCCGATGTCGCGCTGGGGACGGCGACCGGGATCGCCCTCGGCGCGGGCGCCGTCGTCGCCGTGGCCGGGGCCGCGACCACCGTCGCCAAGGTGACCGCCTCGCACTGGCCGGCCGCGCACCGCAGAGCCGGCGCGGCCGGACAGCCGGGCGGCGCGGAACAGTTGCGGCTCCAGTGGCTGACGGCGCTGGAGGTCCGGGGCATCCGGCCGTTCCTCGACCAGCAGCGGGTGCTGGTGTCCGCGACGCGCCGCAGCGCCAAGAAGTCCTCCGTCGTACCGCAGTTGCGGGGCGGGGACCGCAGCGCCGCCGCCCGCCGCCGTACCGTACTGGAGCAGTCGTTCGGCCATCTCCCGGAGCCCGCTGGGCCGTTCGCGGGGCGCAGGGCCGAGCTGGCGAAGATCGCGCAGTGGGTGCACGCCGCCCGGGCGTCGACGGAGACGAAGCCGACGGTCGTCGTGCTGTACGGCGCCCCCGGGGCCGGCCGCACGGAGCTGGCCGTACGGGCCGCGCACCAGCTCAGGGACCAGTTCCGGGGCGCCTGCCTGGTCGATCTGCGCGGCGGCGGCACCCTGGAGGCGCCGCTGTCGACGCGTGACGCGCTGCTGCACCTGCTGAACCGGCTGGGCGCGCCGCGCGAGCAGCTGCTGTTCCGCGAGGGGGCCTCGCCCGAGCAACAGGTGCGGCGGCTGGGCGAGTTGTACCACCAGCAACTGACGGGTCTGCCGGTGACGGTGATCCTGGACGACGCCTCCGACCCCGAGCAGGTGCGCACCCTCGTACCGGAGCGCTCCGACAGCCTGGTGCTGGTGACGGCGCGGCAGCCTGTCGAGCTGTCGGCCGATGTCCCTGCCTGGGTACATCAGTTGCCCGTCGAGGCGCTGGACGGGGCGGGCGCCGATGAGCTGCTGCGCGCCGCCGCCGGAGCGGAGCAGGAGGCGGGAGGGGCGCCGTACGACGCCCAGTCGGCCGACCGGGTAAGGGAGTTGTGCGGCGGCCTGCCGCTGGCCCTGCGCATCGCCGGCTCCTCGCTCGGTGACGGTCGGACCGCGCACCGACTGGCCGCGGACCTCGACGCGTACGGCCCGGTGGGGCCCGTCGAGCGCGCCCTGTGGCTGCGCTACACCGATCAGAACGACCAGGCCCGCCGGCTGCTGCGGCGGCTCGCGCTGGCGGGGCGCGCCTCGCTGGGCGTGGGCGCCGGCGCGGCGCTGCTGGCGACGGACGAGCAGGAGGCCGGGCGGCTGCTGGCGGCGCTGGCGCGGGCCGGTCTGGTCGAGCATGTGCGGGGCAGCCGCTACCGGCTGCACGATGTCGTACGGACCTTCGTGCACGCGCGGCTGCGCGACGAGGAGCCCGCGGAGGAGCGTACGGCGGCGCAGGAGCGGCTGATCCGTAACTACGGTGAGCTGGCCGACTCCGTGATCCGGCTGGTCGACGGCAAGACGTCCACGCGCGCGGACCTCTTCAGGAGCGCGGCGGGCGCGCACGGTTTCTCGTCGCTGGACGCGGCGCTGCGCTGGCTGGACGACGAGTCGAGCTTCATCACGGCGACGCTGCGGCACGCGGAGGGTGTGGATCAGCAGGCGGTGCTCAATCTGCTGGGCGCGCTCTGCGACTACTGCCTGCTGCGGGGCGACCTCTACCGGCTGGGCGAGATCAACGAGTTGACGCAGGCGGTGGACCAGGGGCTGCTGGTGCGCTCGGTCCAGTGGCGTACGGGCATCGCCGCCCGGCAGCTCGGCGAGCTGGACAAGGCGCGCACGACCCTGACCTCCGTGGTGGGCCTCTACCAGGAGGCGCAGCACGAGGCGGGCGCGGCCCGCGCGCTCTGTTCGCTGGGCATCACCCTGCACCACCAGGGCAATCTGACGGAGGCGGCGGCGAGGCTGCGCGAGGCGCTGGCGCTCCAGGAGACGGCGGCGCTGGCGGGTGACCGCGGCTGGACGCTGCACGCGCTGGCGGCGGTGGAGCGGGACCGCGGCGGTCTGGAGGAGGCGCTCGGGATGCTCACGTCGGCGCTGGAGCTGCACCGCGAGAGCGAGTCGGTGCACGGCGAGGCGTGGGCACACTTCCAGTTCGGCCAGTTGTTCCTGCGGATCGGTGATGTGGCGCGCGCGGAGGGCGAGTTGCGCGCGGCGCTGGAGCTGTACGGGCGGACTCGGGACGGCCGGGGCGAGGCGTGGGCGACGACCCAGTTGGCGCGGGCGCGGCTGGTGGAGGGTGAACAGGCGGAGGCGGTCGAGCAGTTGCGCGAGGCGCTGGCCAGTCACCGGGACAACGAGGACGCGCGCGGTGAGGCGTGGACCCTGTACTACCTGGGCCAGGCGCTGGAGGAGGGCGGCGACCGCGACGAGGCGGTACGGGAGCTGGAGCGGGCCCGCACGATGTTCTCGCGGATGCGTGACGTGTACGGGCTGGCCTGCGCCCGGCACCACTCGGGCCGGGTCACCCGTGACCAGCGCGCCGCGCAGACCGGCAACCTCCGCAACTCGGGGTTCGCCCGGCAGCTCCTGGTCGACGCCCGCGCGGACTTCCGGCGGATCGGGGTGGCGCACGGCGAGGCGTGGACGTGTCTGGAACTGGCCGTCGTCGACGCGGGCAACAACCGCGCGGCCCAGGCGCTGGCGCTGTGCGACGAGGCGACGGCGCTCTTCACGTCGTACGGCGACCACCGCGGCGCGGACTGGTCGCGCTTCCTGCGCTGCACGCTGCTGCCGTACGGCTCGGCGGGCGGTACGGAGGTGGGCTCGGCGGTCGCCGAACAGGAGCTGGCGGAGCTGGCCGCGGCGGTCCACCCGGCGCGGGACGGGAAGCTGGCGGACTCGCTGGCCACGTTCGCGGTGATGCTGGGCCGGGGCGTACGGCTGGAGGACGGCTGGCAGGCGTGGGACCTCGGCATGGTGCCGAACCGGCACGCGCGCGAGGTGATGGGCGTGCCGGTGGAGGTCACGCCCGCCTGACGAAGCCCGCCATGCCCGTACGTGCCTGCCCCGTACGGGTACGGAGCGCGCGAGGACCGGCCGCTCCCCTCCTGAGGGGGCGGCCGTCCTTCGGACCGCGCGGACCCACCCCGTACCGCTACCGCTACCGCCCGTTACTCGCCGTGCGAGGCGGGTGACGCGGGTGACCGCTGTCCGGTGGGCGCCTTCGGCTCGCGCTCCGGGGCCTCCTCGAAGTCGACCTTGCCCATGTGGCGGGTCATCGACTTCATCAGCAGCCACACGCCGCCCGCCATCACCGCGAACACGATGAACCCGAGCACGCCGGGCGTCACCTTGTTCTGGTCCAGCTCCTGGGCGAGAGGAACGAGCTGGGTCATTGCCTGGGTCGCATACATATCAGGCATTGTCGCGGATGCCCGCGAAGAGGTCGCTCTCGGGGAGGGACGTATCGACGAGCGACTTCGCCAGTTCGTACTCCTCGGTGGGCCAGATCTCCCGCTGGAGCTCCATCGGGATGCGGAACCAGCCGCCTTCCGGGTCGATCTGCGTGGCGTGCGCGATCAGCGCCTTGTCGCGGATCTCGAAGAAGTCCGCGCAGGGGATGAACGTGGTCAGCGTCCGCTCCACCCGCTGGATCTGCTTCCACCGCTCCAGCCACTCGCCGTACGGGGACTCCATGCCGCGGGTGAGCAGCGCCTCGTGGAGCGCGACCGTACGCGGCCGGTTGAAGCCCTGGTTGTAGTAGAGCTTCTCGGGCTGCCAGACCGGGCCGAAGTCCTCCTCGGGGAACTTCTCCTTGTCCGTCGCCCCATCGAACGCGATCATCGAAATGGTGTGCGTCATGATGTGGTCGGGGTGCGGGTAGCCCCCGTTCTCGTCGTACGTGGTGATGACCTGCGGCCGGAACTCACGGATCGACCGGACGAGCCGGCCCGCCGCCTCCTGCGGGTCCACCAGCCCGAAGCAGCCCTCGGGCAGCGGCGGCAGCGGGTCTCCCTCGGGCAGCCCGGAGTCGACGAACCCGAGCCATTCCTGCTGGACGCCGAGGATCTCCCGGGCCTCGTCCATCTCCTTCTTGCGTACTTCGTGGATGTTCGCCTCGATATAGGCGTCACCCTGGAGCTTGGGGTTGAGGATGGAGCCGCGCTCGCCTCCCGTGCAGGTCACGACCAGCACGTCCACCCCCTCGGACACGTACTTGGCCATGGTGGCCGCGCCCTTGCTCGACTCGTCGTCGGGGTGGGCGTGAACGGCCATCAGCCGTAGCTGCTCAGTCAAGACTCGATCCTCAGTGATGTGGCGCTTGGGTCGGCTTCTATAGTGACGGATATCGGGGGACGGAAATTCCGGCTGTCCCCGCCCGAGAGGAACGATCATGGCTGCGGTGCGCGAAGAGCTTCCCGCAGGGCGGTACGGCCGCTCCGGGGACGGGGACGCGCGCGCGGACCGGCGGCTGCGCCGCCTGGGCGTGGTGCTCGGCGGAGTGCTGGTGGCCCTGCTCGGCTGGTACGGCTACCACTACGTGATCGACCGGAGTGTCTCCGGTGAGCTGATCAAGTTCAAGCGGATTTCCGCGACCGAGGTCGAGGCGCACCTGGAGGTCCGCAAGGACCGGGACGCGAGCGGAAGCTGCACGCTGCGCTCGCTGGCGGAGAGCTTCGGGGAAGTGGGCCGCAAGGACGTGCGCTTCGGGCCGGGTGAGACCCGGATCGACGAGGTGGTCACGATCCGTACGACGGAGAGCGCGACCAGTACGGAACTGGTGGACTGCACGTCCGACTGACCGGACGGCCGGCCCGACGGGCCGCAGGGCGGGTCCGGGCCACCGGGCGCACGGACGAGCGTCCGGGCCACCGGGCGGACGGCCGACCGCCCCGGGGCCGCTGCGGAGACCCGCCGCGCATCGCGGTGGATCTCGGCGCTGACCTGCGCCGATCCATATCTGACGGCAATTGTCCTCCCCCTCGCGCCACGAAATTGTTAGGCTCGTGGTTTCGCCCACCCGAGACGGCACATGCTTCTGGGTAGGGCGTTGCTTTGTATCCCCAGCACCTACGAGGAGCACCAGTGACCCAGACCAGCGAAAACGTCACCTGGCTCACCCAGGAGGCGTACAACCAGCTCAAGGCCGAGCTGGAGTACCTGTCTGGTCCCGCGCGCACGGAGATCTCCACGAAGATCGCTGCTGCCCGCGAGGAGGGCGACCTGCGGGAGAACGGCGGGTACCACGCGGCCAAGGAGGAGCAGGGCAAGCAGGAGCTGCGCGTCCGCCAGCTCACCCAGCTCCTGGAGAGCGCGAAGGTCGGCGAGGCGCCCGCGGCCAGTGGTGTGGTGGCCCCCGGCATGGTCGTGACGATCGCCTTCGACGGCGACCCGGACGACACGCTGGACTTCCTGCTCGCCTCGCGCGAGTACGCCAGCTCCGACATCGAGACGTACTCGCCGCAGTCCCCGCTGGGCAGCGGGGTGAACGGCAAGAAGATCGGTGAGAGCGCTGAGTACGAGCTCCCGAACGGCAACAAGGCCAAGGTGAAGATCCTTGAGGCCACGCCGTACCAGGCCTGAGCCCGCGCGCACGCTCACCTCTGCTTGAACGCCTGCCTGAAAGGGCCGGTGTGCCCGGCATACCGTCGGACACACCGGCCCTTCCGCATCCCCCGGCACGCTCCGATCGCGGGGCGGTACGGCGCGTGCTCAGCCGAGGATCGTGTACCCGGCCTCTCAGCCGAGGATCGTGTACCCGGCCTCGCGCAGCGCCGTCGCGACGTCCGCGCAGTGCGCGGGCCCCTTCGTCTCCAGGTGCACCTCGACGTCCGCCTCCGTCAGCCCGAGCCGCGGGTCCGTCCGTACATGGCTCACGTCCAGGACGTTGGCGTCGGCCACCGACAGCACGCCGAGCATCGTGGCGAGCGCGCCGGGGCGGTCCGTGACCCGCAGCCGCAGGCTCAGATAGCGGCCCGCCGCCGCCATGCCGTGGCGCAGGATGCGCTGCATCAGCACCGGGTCCACATTGCCGCCCGACAGCACCGCGACGACCGGTCCTCGGAACGCCTCCGGGTCGCTGAGCAGCGCGGCCACCGGGCTCGCGCCCGCCGGTTCGACGACGAGCTTGGCCCGTTCCAGGCAGAGCAGCAGGGCGCTGGACAGCTCGTCCTCGGAGACCGTGCGCACCTCGTCGACCAGCTCCTCCACGATCCGGAAGGGGATGTCGCCCGGCCGTCCCACCTTGATCCCGTCGGCCATCGTGTGGGGCGATTCGACGGTCACCGGCCGGCCCGCGCGCAGCGAGGGCGGGTACGCGGCGGCCCCGGCCGCCTGTACGCCGATCAGCCGGATGTCGGGACGCAGCGCCTTCACGGCGACGGCGATTCCGGCCGCGAGACCGCCGCCGCCGATCCCGACGACGATGGTCCGTACCTCGGGGCACTGCTCCAGGATCTCCAGCCCGACGGTGCCCTGCCCGGCGATGATGTCCGGGTGGTCGAAGGGGTGGATGAAGACCGCGCCGGTATCGTGCGCGTACTCCTGGGCGGCGGCCAGGGTCTCGTCGACGACCTGGCCGTGCAGCCGTACCTCGGCGCCGTAGTCGCGGGTCGCCGCCACCTTGGGCAGGGGCGCGCCGACCGGCATGAAGACCGTCGATCGGACACCGAGCAGGGTGGAGGCGAGGGCGACGCCCTGGGCGTGGTTCCCGGCGCTGGCCGCGACGACGCCCGCCGCGCGCTCCTCCGGGGAGAGACCGGCGATCCGTACGTACGCCCCGCGCAGCTTGAAGGAGCCGGTGCGCTGAAGGTTCTCGCACTTGAGCAGGACCGGGGCGCCGACCAGCGCGGTGAGGTGTCTGCTGCCTTCCATGGCGGTCGTCCGCGCGACACCGGAGAGCATCTTCTGGGCCCCTCGGATGTCGTCGAGCATCAGGGAGTGGGGAGAGGGGCGGGACGTACCGAAGCTCATGCGGCAAGTCTCGCAGCTCACGCGGGGCGGTGCGGCGTACGGGCGCGGGCCCCGGGCCCGGCCCCTGCCGGGCGTGCGGGCGGGGGACGCGGAGCGCGGGAGGGAGTGCGTGAGGCAGAGGCAGGGGAAGCGATACACCCGCGCACGCCCCGCGCACTTCTTCTCCACCCGGTTTCCACAGGGCCGGTACGGTGCGGAGCCCGGCCGCGTACTCTGTCCACCACCACACGACCCCCGTACGAAAGAGCCTCCAGCCATGCCCCCCATTCAGGACATGACTTCCGCTGCGTCGGCTTCCCGGGAGCGGACCGTCGACCCATCGGACGACGCCGCCCTCCTCGATGCCCTCCAGCACCAGGTGGCCGTCTTCGCCCGGCGGGCCGAACAGACCCGGCTCGGCGGTGTCGGCCAGGTCCGCAACTCGATGGACCGCGCCGCGTATCTGCTGCTCAACCGGCTCGACCAGGAAGGCCCGATGGGCGTCAAGGCGCTGGCCGCCGGGATGGGCATCGACTCCTCGACCGTCACCCGGCAGGTCGCGCCGCTGGTCGACACCGGTCTGGTCAAGCGCACCTCGCACCCGGAGGACGGCCGTGCGGTCGTGCTCCAGCTCTCGGCGCGCGGGCTGGCCAAGCTCGACGAGGTGCGCTCCTCGCGGCGCGCGCTGATGGCCCAGGTCACGGCGGACTGGACGGAGGACGAGCGGGACTCCTTCACCACCCTGCTCACCCGCCTCAACGGCGCGTTCGCCTCCCGGGCGGCGCGGCTGCCGGCCGGCGAGCAGCCGGGCGCGGACGCGGAGCCGGCGGCGAACCCGGAGGACGAGCCGCCGAAGTCGTCGGAGCTGTCGGAGCGACCGGAGTCGTCAGAGCCGTCGAAGCCGGAGGCGGACGGGAACACCGGCTCCTGATGCCCTCTTGACCCGGGCGGTCCCCCTGGCCTGATATGAGGTCGTGCGAGAGCGGCGGGCGACCACGGATCGCCGCCGTGCCCGGGAGTTCGAGGTCTACGCTGCGGGCGCGGCCGGCCGGCTGCTGCACACCGCCGCGCTGCTGACGGCCGAGCCGCCCACGGCGACGCCACGGGCGCAGCGCCTGCTGGTCGCCGCGCTGGCCCGTACGTACGCGCAGTGGGACCACCTGCACGACGAGGACCCGTACGACCACACCCGCCGGGAACTGGCCCTGCGCTTCGCCGACGAGGCGTGGCGCGTCCGCCGGGCGGACCGGCGCACCGCCTCCGGGAGCGCCCCGGAGGAGGGCGGGCTGCTGCGCGGGCTCGGCGCGCGGGAGCGGCTGGTCCTCGTGCTGCGGCTGTACGAGGGCCTCACCGAGGAGCAGACCGCGTCCCTGCTCGGCCTCCCCGAGGACCGGGCCCGCGCGCTCTGCGCCCGCGCGATGGCGACGCTGCGGCAGACAGCCGCAGGAGCTCCGGTCCCCGGCGAGGCCCGCCCATGAGCGGGACGAACCGCAAGGAGGCGGAGATACGGCGGCTGCTGGACCTGCCGCGTCCGGCCGTACCCGCCGATCTCGTCCCGAGGGCGGCCCGGCGCGGCGAGCGGGTGCTGCGCAGGCGCCGGGTCGCGCGCCGGGTGGTCTGGACGGTGCTGCTGGCGGCGGTGGTCGTCTTCACCGTGTGGGCGTGGGTCGTACACCCGTGGGTGCCGCCGCCCGCGACGACGACGCCCCCGCTGGAAGGCTGGTGAGCGCCGGTCCGAGGTGCTGTTACCCGAGGGCCTGCCGGAGATCGGCCAGCAGGTCGTCGCCCGACTCGATCCCCACGGAGAGCCGGACCAGGTCGGCGGGCACCTCCAGCGGCGAACCCGCAGCCGAGGCGTGCGTCATCCGGCCCGGGTGCTCGATCAGCGACTCGACGCCGCCCAGGGACTCCCCCAGCGTGAAGAGCTTCGCGCGGTCGCAGACGCCGACCGCCGCCTCCTCGCCGTCCGTGACCCGGAACGAGATCATCCCGCCGAACGCCTTCATCTGCTTGGCGGCGATCTCGTGGCCGGGGTGGTCGGGCAGCCCCGGGTAGAGGACCTGGGAGACGCGCGGGTGACCGGCGAGCATCTCCGCGACGCGCGTGGCGTTCTCGCAGTGCCGGTCCATGCGGACGGCGAGCGTCTTGATGCCGCGCAGCACGAGCCAGGCGTCGAACGGCCCGGCGACGGCGCCCATGGCGTTCTGGTGGTACGCCAACTCGTCGCCCAGCGCCTCGTCCTCGACGATCAGCGCGCCGCCGACGACGTCCGAGTGCCCGCCCATGTACTTGGTCGTCGAGTGGACGACGACGTCCGCGCCGAGCGCGAGGGGCTGCTGGAGGTACGGGCTGGCGAAGGTGTTGTCGACGACGAGCTTCGCCCTGGTCGTGCGCGCGATGGCCGCGAGGGCCGCGATGTCGGTGATGTTGAGGAGCGGGTTGGAGGGGGTCTCGACCCAGATCACCTTGGTGCGGGGGGTCAGCGCGGCCTGTACGGCCGCCGGGTCGGAGGTGTCCGCGACCGAGAAGTCCACGCCCCAGCGGGAGACGACCTTCGCGAAGAGCCGGAAGGTGCCGCCGTAGGCGTCGTCGGGGATGACGACATGGTCGCCGGGGGCCAGCAGCGTACGGAGCAGGCAGTCCTCGGCGGCGAGCCCGGACGCGAAGGCGAGCCCGCGCAGGCCGCCCTCCAGGGCCGTGAGGTTCTCCTCCAGGGCGGTACGGGTGGGGTTGGCGCTGCGGCTGTACTCGTAACCGCCGCGCAGGCCGCCCACCCCGTCCTGCTTGTACGTGGACACCTGGTAGATCGGCGGTACGACCGCCCCGGTGAGGGGGTCGGCGGTGTTCCCCGCGTGGATGGCGAGGGTCTCGAAACGATGCTGGTCGTTGGAGTGCTCGTGGCTCATGGGCCCGAGGGTAGCGCCGCGCGGCCCGCGCCCGTTCCGTACACGGCCACGGGTGATTCCGTACCGGACGGCGTCCGGGACAATGGACGCATGGAGATTCTCTGGGTCCTGCTCGCGATGGGCCTGCTGGCCGCGGTCATCGCCCCGTACGTACGGCGCCGCGGCGGCGGTATCCGCCAGGTCGCGCCCGGTTCACCGGACGCCGCCGACCCGGCCGCGTACGGCTTCGTACGGCAGGAGGAGCTGGACATCCGGATGCCGGGCCCCGACCAGGACCTCCTCGACGTCCTCGACGTCGTCCAGGGGACCCAGGACTGGCGCGCCGCCGCGCAGCTCCTCGCCGGGACGGACAAGGGCGGCGAGGTGCGCTGGCAGCGGGTGCAGGCGTTCGCGGGGGCGGCCTCGCTGGAGCTCCAGCAGCGGCCCGGGGTCGGGGGCGCGTGGCTGCGGGCGTGGCGCTCGGAGTCGCCGAAGGACGCGGGCGGGGCGGCGGTGCACGCGGAGTTCCTGGTGCAGCAGGCGTGGCGCTCGTCGGCCGCGGGGACGGACGACTTCCGGATCATCCTGGAGGAGGCGCGTACGGTCTGCGGCCAGGCGGCGCTGCTGGCGCCGGGCGACCCGGTGCCGTACATCGTGGAGCTGGCGGTGGCGCGCGGGCTCGGCTACCCGCGTGAGGAGTTCGACCTGCTCTGGGCGAAGGTGATCGACCGCGCTCCGGCGCACATGGGGGCGCATCTGGCGGCGCTGCACTACGCGTGCGAGAAGTGGCACGGCTCGCGCGACGAGGCCGACGAGTTCGCCACGGCCGCGGCGGCCCGCGCCCCGCAGGGCTCGCTGCTGGCGGCGCTGCCGCTCTTCGCGGTGTACGAGCACCTTCCCGAGGTCAACCTGGTGCGCGGCTTCTACGAGAGCGCGGTGGTGACGAAGGCGGTAGAGGGCGCGCTCTTCGCGGTCCACGCGGCGCGGCAGGACGACCCGATGCTCTCGCACGTACGGCACCTGCTGATCCTCTTCCTCGTACGGTGCGAACGCTGGGCGGAGGCGATGAACCAGCTCGTCCAGGTGGACGGCCACGTGGGCGCCCTCCCGTGGACGCACGACGCGGACCCGGCGGCGCAGTACACGGTGTACCGGGCGCTGGCGGTGGCGGGCTACGAGGCGAACGGCGGCAGCCCGGCGACGATCGCGCGCTGACGGGCCGCCGGGGGCGCGGGGGGCCGACATTCCGGGGGCCGAGGGCGGGGGGCCGGCACTCCGGACGTCGAGGCGGGGGCCGGCGCCGGTGCCCCGGCCCACCCCCACCAGCCCCCCCATTTTCCCAACTACGTTGAACGGCACGGGATCTGTGTTGCCGCGCCGGTAGGCGATGCGGGATGATCACCTTCCCCCCACCGCGCGTTCATGGTCATTTCCCTGCCCCATGTCCATGCCGCATGTCCGTGGGGGAGAAGCTGCCGGGACCCGGGCGTGCCTCCTCCCCTGGTGTCCGCCTTCTCCGCCCGCCGACAGGAACGCCATGACCAACCTTCTCCCGGTGATCGCCGTCGCGGTCCTCGCCTTTCTCTGGTTCAGGAACCGACGCTCCGGCGCGTCGGACGCCTCCGCCCCGGTCAAGCAGTCGGCCCGCTCCGTCGAGCTGGGGCTGCTGCCCCTGGACCAGCTCGACGAGCATCACGCAGCGCGTCCCGTACCCGAGCTGACGGGCGCCCTCAAAGCGGCCAGGAACGGCAGTTGGCAGCCGGCCGCCGACCTGCTCGCCGCGACCGGTACGGACTGGGACCGGCGTTCGTCGTACGCGTACAGCCTCGGTGAGGCGGCCGCCAAGGGCGACGGCTGGCTCGTCGCCTGGGAGAAGGCCCGTCCCGACGACCCCGACGCCGCGGTCGTCCGGGCCCGCGGCACGGTGATCCTGGCGTGGAGGCAGCGCGGCGGGCAGTGGGCCGCACAGACGAGCAGCGAACAGTTCGACGCGTTCCACACGACGCTGGCCCGCTCGCAGGAGGAGATCGCGCGAGCCGCGGAACTCAACCCGCGGGACCCGACACCGTACGTGACCGAGATCTGGACCGGGATCGGCCTGGGCTATCCGCACGAGGAGATGCGCCGGCTCTGGACCGAGCTGACAGCCCTCGCCCCGAACCACTACGCGGCCCACTACAGCGCCCTCCAGTACTGGTGCGCGAAGTGGCGGGGCTCCGACGAACTGGCCCGTGAGTTCGCGGCGCGCGCGGCGGCGGGCGCTCCGCCCGGGAGCCTGATGTCGGCCTTCCCGCTGATCGCCTGGTACGAGGCGCTCCTCAAGGATTCGGCGGAGACACCGGACCACCGGAACCCCGAGATGACAGCGCTGGTCGACGCCGCGCTCATCGACGCGGCAGCCGCCCCGGCCGACCATCCCCACCTCGCCGAGCTGCGCCATCTGCTCGCCCACTTCCTCTCCGAGCAGGGCAGGTACGACGCGGCGCTGGAGCAGTTCCGGCTGGTGGACGGCTATGTGGAGGCGCTTCCGTGGCGCTACTACGGGGACGCGAGGCTGGCGTACACGGCGGCGCGCGAAAAGGCGGTCCGCAAGGCCGGGTGAGCCGGTCCTGCGCTCAGCGCGGGCCGGAATGCGCCAGGTGATTCACGCGTTGTCACGGACAGTCCCCACAGCCGAGGAGAGCCGACCATGTTCCTGTCCCGCCGCACCCCCGAGCTGCCCACCGCCGAGCAGGCCCTGCGCGGCCGGCCGGAGCCCGCGTTCGCGGTGCCCGGACGCCACACGGTCCTCGGCAACCCCCTGGAGGGCCCGTACCCCGAGGGCCTGGAGGTCGCGGACTTCGGCCTGGGCTGCTTCTGGGGCGCCGAGCGCAAGTTCTGGCAGACGGACGGCGTCTGGACGACCCTGGTCGGCTACCAGGGCGGCTTCACCCCGAACCCGACGTACGACGAGGTCTGCTCGGGCCTGACGGGCCACACGGAAGCGGTCCGCGTCGTCTTCGACCCGAAGACCGTCTCGTACGCCGAGCTGCTCAAGGTCTTCTGGGAGTCCCACAACCCGACCCAGGGCTTCCGCCAGGGCAACGACGTGGGCACGCAGTACCGCTCGGCGATCTACCCCCACTCCCCCGCCCAGGCCACGACGGCGGACGCGTCCCGCGCCTCGTACCAGCAGGTCCTGACGGGCAACGGCTACTCCACGATCACCACGGAGATCCTCCCGTCCGAAGGCCGCCCCTTCTACCCGGCGGAGGCCGACCACCAGCAGTACCTGGACAAGAACCCGGCGGGCTACTGCGGCCTGGGCGGCACGGGCGTCTCGTGCCCGATCGGGGTGGCGTCGGCGGGCGAGTGACCGCCGCGCGGATCCGTCGGCGCCACGTTCCCGGGCCGCGTGCTCGCCCCGTGTACATGCCCCGCTCATTACGTGTGCGACCCGGGAGACGGCTGACCGCTTTCCCAAGACTGATGAAAATGATCTCCCGAGTCCGGGGCACCGCGTCGGGCGGGGGCCCGGGCTCGGGGGCCGGGAGCCGGGTGCGGCGCGGCGGGGGCGGGGGGGGGGCTTGACGTTCGAGGAAGAATGGGCTCAGCAGAAGCAGACGGTGGCCGAGCGCCAGTCGTCGGACAGGCGGCTCAATCAACTCGGCCCCGGCGGTCCCACGTCGCCCTGAGTCGGCGACCCCGATCTGGTCACGGTCCCGGCCGCGAAGAGAAAAGCGGCCAGCACCATGGAGAACCAGCTCGAACCAAGGACCAGGACGGGGGCGGACGCGGCCGATGACCCCGTGCGCGTCGCTGTCGCGGAGTTCAAGGCCGTCGAGAAGAACGGACTCCGGGTCATGCTCGCGCAGCGTCCTCAGCAGGCCCGGGGCCTGGTCGGCGAGCATGCTGGTGACGGCTGTGACGTCGGCAGGGGCGGTGCCGACGGATATCCCGGTGCGGCGGGAGTTTGCACCGTCTGTCACCCTCGCGGGTGCCGATGAGCATCGTGACCCACTCGAACAGGGCGTGAGGCAGGTCGGGTGAGGCGGGACAGGGCACCAATAGGGCTTCTGTGACGTTGGACTGAGACGTCGGACTTCTTCCTCAACGGCACGCCCCCTGCCCCTCGCGGCCCCCGCTCCCACGCCGCCTACAGCGCCCCCACCGGTGGCCACGCTGCGAATACGCAAGGAAAGGTGTCCCCCCAACAACCGGGGACACCTTGTGTCACGACCAGACGAGTCGGCCTTCGTCGACCTCGCAGACCGGATGGTTTCCATCGGCGATCTTCGTCAGCATCTCCGCCACGGAGTCGAAATAGTGAGCCAGTGATTCGTACTCGCCCGTGGTCGTGATCTCGCCCACGAACCACCTGCCGATACGCCCGTCCCGCGCGTCGATGAACTTTCCCATCCAGCCGTCCTGGTCCGACAGGAACGGGATCCACTCATTGCGCCAGAACGGAATGTCCGGCTGGTCCGGTGGGTCGAATCCACCGGGCCTGGAGCGGTTGGCGTAGAGGTCCGACATCGCCCGGATACCCAGAAAGAAGCTGCCTTCATCCGGGAAGCCGGCGAAGCCGCAACATGCCACATCGTCGTCCACGTCTTCCTCAGGAAGATCCAGACTGTTCTGCAGCAGCCACGCCCGCAGATCCGGAGGAAGGGGGATACCCATCCGTTCCTCGGCGGCAGCGAGCATCTGTTCCGTAGCGGGCCCAGGCAGCTCCGCGTGATCGGCCGGGGCATTCTGCTGAAGAAGATTCATCACGCGGGACCAGCTCTCCACCACGCTCATTCTCCTGCGCCTCCTCTGCACGGATGCTCCAAACGACTGCGCCGCTGCGGGCTCACTGCTCGAAGCGGCGAGGCCGGGCGCCGTAGGCCCGAAACGTGTCCCGCCGAAAGCCACGTTGGAGAGCGCCGGCCTGCGGACCTCGCAGGGATAGTACTCCGAGCAAGCCTCCTGCCCCCACGACCGCCTGGCACCTTCCGGCCCGAAGTGCAGGACCGGCTCGGCGAGGTGACCGCCCGCCAAATCCTCACGGACACGGCCGCTGTTCCTCGGCAGGCCGGCCGAGGACCCCGCCCGGTTCAGTCCGCGAGACCGCGAGGCTCCGCCGCCTTGACGTACCGGAGCCAGGACGCCGCCTCCGCGCGGCCGAAGGCCAGTACGGCCGCGTGCGGGCGCTTGCTGTCGCGGAACGCGATGCGGCCGTCGGGGAGGAGGGCGGTTTCGACGCAGTCGCCGCCGGTGTCGCCGCCGCCCGAGTAACTGCTCTTGTGCCAGTGCGCTTGCCGCACCGGGTCCGTCCGCGTCATGTGACAGCTCCCTTCGTTGAGGTTACGCGTACAGCTTCGCCGCTTCGGAGATCATGTCCCTCGACTCCGCGCGCGAGAGGGCCAGTTCGGTGAGGATGCCGAACCGCAGGGTCCACGCTCGTACATGTTCGCGGTCCTCGATGTAGAACATGCCCGCAGGGCCCTCCGTATAGCCGATGTCGGGCATGGGCGCCGGCAGCGTCAGGATCGAGAACGGCCCCTCCAGTCCGGGGCTCCCGCCCACGTCCCGCCCCTCACCCGCGCCGAATTCATCGCCCTCACGGAGGAGTTGGTCGCCGACACCGCGCCCCGGCTCTTCGCCGTCGTCCAGTCGTACGAGCCCGCCGGCCACGGGCCGGAAGAGGCGGACGCGCGGGTCGCCGCCTGGGGGATGGCGTTCGACGGGCATGCCGAGATCGTGAGTGTCTGCGGCGGCACGCGGATGAGCGTGGCCTCGCTGGATCGGGCCGTGGGGAGGTTCGGCCGGGGCGACGACACCACTGCGCGGGTGGTGTGGGTGCCCGGGGCCGCCTGACGGTATGAACCGGTAGTGCCTACAGTCGCGTGTCATGGACTGGATGGAGCGGGTGGGGAGCCTGCGGCAGTGGACCGGCAACGGGGTGCGCGCGCCGCACAAGCCGCTGCTGATGCTGTACGCGCTGGGGCGGTTCAGGGACGGGCCCGAGCGGGGGTTGCGCTACTCCGACATCGAGCGGGACCTGCGTGAGCTGCTGCGGAACTACGGGCCCACCAACCCGACGTCGCCCGCGTATCCGTTCCACCATCTCACCAGCGACGGTGTGTGGGCCGTGCGGACCGACGCCGGGGGCGCGAGTCCGGGTACAGGGGTACGGGCGCTGCGGGCGAGCGGGGCGGAGGGGCGGCTCGTACCGGAGTTGCGGGCCGCCCTCGCCGCGGACCCGGGGCTGCTCGGGCAACTCGTCCATCTGCTGCTGGACACGCACTTCCCGCCCTCGCTCCACGCCGACATCGCCGCCGACATCGGGCTCGACCTGGAGGTGGACGCCGCCGTACGGCCGGTCCCCGCGCCCGAGGCCGTACGGGAGGACCGGCGGCGCGGTGTCGAGCTGCGCGGACAGGTGCTCGTCGCCTACGAATACCGGTGCGCCTTCTGCGGGTTCGACGGTTCCCTCGGCGGGGTGCCGGTCGGGCTGGAGGCGGCGCATGTGCGGTGGTGGGCGTTCCGCGGGCCGGACGAGCTGTCCAACGCGCTGTGCCTGTGTTCGCTGCACCACAAGCTCTTCGACCGGGGGGTGTTGGGGCTGGATGCCCGGCGCCGCATCACCGTTTCGCGGGAGTTCGTGGGGCGCGGGGCCGCCGCGCGGAGCCATGTGCTCGACCTGAGCGGGCGGGCGCTCGTCGGTCCGCAGAGCGGCAGCACCGGCGTGGCCGCCGAACACGTCGACTGGCATACGGCGCAGGTGTTCCGTGGGGAGGCCCGGACGCCTGAGCCCGTCTGAGCCCGTCTGAGCGGACGATCCGTCCCTCTGCTGTTGGCTGATCTGCCGACGGCCGAGAGACCCGTCGTCAGGGCGGCGACCGGGCAAGGGTGGGGAGGAACGCGCGGCGACCGGCGCCGCGCCGCCCCCAAGGAGGGCCCATGTCCCCACTCGTCACCGACCTGGATTTCCCATCGAGCGCGTACGCCTCCGAACAGGGCACGGGCGCGGCGGCCACGCCGTTCGACGATCATCTCGCGGCGCGGCTGCTGACCCAGCGGATCGTCGTGCTCGGCACCGAGGTCACCGATGTCTCCGCGAACCGGGTCTGCGCGCAGTTGCTGCTCCTGTCGGCGGAGGATCCGCGCGGCGACATCGGGCTGTACATCAACAGCCCCGGTGGCTCGGTCACCGCCGGGATGGCGATCTACGACACGATGCAGCTCATCCCGAACGACGTCGCCACCCTCGCCATCGGATTCGCCGCGAGCATGGGGCAGTTCCTGCTCACGGTGGGCGCGAAGGGCAAGCGCGCCGCCCTGCCGAACGCGCGGATCATGATGCACCAGCCCTCGGCCGGCATCGGCGGCACCACCGCCGACATCGCGATCCAGGCCGAGAACCTGGAGTTCATGAAGCGGGCCATCGAGCGGATCACCGCCCAGCACACCGGCCAGTCGACGGAGACGATCTCCCGGGACGGCGACCGCGACCGGTGGTTCACGGCCGAACAGGCCAAGGAGTACGGCATGGTCGACCGGGTCGTCTCGTCGCTGGACGACGTACGGCCGGCCGGTGCGCAGCGACGGATCGGACTCTGACATGGGCCAGTACACGATTCCGACGGTCATCGAGCGCACACCGCAGGGCGGCGAGCGCGCGTACGACATCTACAGCCGTCTCCTGTCGGAGCGGATCATCTTCCTCGGCACTGAGATCGACGACGGTGTCGCGAACGTCGTCATCGCCCAACTGCTCCACCTGGAGTCCGCGCACCCGGGGACCGAGATCTCGATCTACCTCAACTCGCCCGGCGGATCGTCCACTTCGCTCATGGCCATCTACGACACGATGACCTTCATCGGCTCGCCGATCTCGACGTTCTGCGTCGGCCAGGCGGCCTCGACCGCCGCCGTACTGCTGGCGGGCGGGGACCCGGGGCGGCGGTACGTGCTCGAACACGCCCGGGTGCTGCTCGGGCAGCCCGCGAGCGGCGGCCACCAGGGGACGGTCTCCGACCTCAGCCTCCAGGCCAAGGAGATGGTACGGATCCGGGCGGAGGTCGAGGAGATCCTCTCCCGGCACACCCCCCACGACGTGATGACCCTGCGCGCGGACATGGACCGCGACCGGGTCTTCACACCGCACGAGGCGGTGGCGTACGGGCTGGCCGACGAGGTGCTGAGCCGGAGGAGGGTCCCGGCTCGCTGACCTCCGGTCAGGCCGCGAGGCGCACGTCGCCGGGGCGGGTTCCCCGCGTGCTCCGCCCCGCCGGCGCCGTGACCGTACCGTCGCCCGAACCGCCGGAAGGGCGCTCCCGGCGGGCCCGGTCCAGGCGGACGAGTTCGCCGTGGGAGAGCGCGAGCAGATCGGCCAGTCCGAGTCCGAGGGCCTGCGCGGCGGCGGCCAGGACCTCGGACGACGCCTCCTTGCGGCCGCGCTCCAGCTCGGAGAGGTACGGCATGGAGATACGGGCCGCCTCGGCCACGTCCTTGAGCGTGCGCTCCTGAGCCTGGCGCTCGCGCCGCAGGACGTCCCCGACGAGATGGCGCCAGAGGGGTTCCCTGGCCTGCTTCTCGCGCGCGGGGGCGGGTTCCGTCGTACGTGGGCGCAGGGGTACGACGCGGGCTCGGTCCGGCGTGTGGCTGGTCACCCTCTCAGCGTAGGGGGGTCGGGCCCGGCCGTCAGGGGTCCGGGTTCCGCCCCCGGCGAAACGGTCGGGGCTCCAGAAGTTCCCGCGCCTCGTCCACCGCGCCGGTGGCGCCCACCCCGACCACCGCGCACCCGACTTCGAGTCGACCGACCGGTACCGACACCAGTCGCTGGCCGGCCCGTGTACCGATTCGCCCGCCTCACGCAGCACACGGGACGCACGGTCCCCCCGTTCACGGAGGTCTGACGAGCCACCCGACGGCCGCCTCGGCCTCCACCGGGCCGAACCCCATCCCCCCGATGTGACGCACGGCACACGGGATGGAAAACCCCGGCGCCCCCTCCGTGCGTCTGGCCGGTGTGAGAACACGCAGGAGGACACCCGCGGAGCTGGACGAGGAGGGACTCGTCCGGCTCGTCGCCAAGGGCGACCGCGCCGCGTTCGAGGAGCTGTACCGGCGTACGGCGCCCTGGCTGGCCGTTCGGCTGCGCAGGCGGTGTGCCGACGAGCAGATCGTCGCCGAGGTCATGCAGGAGACGTACCTCGCCGTGTGGCGCGCCGCGAGCGCGTTCGCGGGGGCCGCGGTCGGCGGGTCCGCCGTCGGGTGGCTGTGGACGATCGCGGCCCGCCGCCTCGTCGACGCCTTCCGGCGGCGCGCGCACCACGCGCGGCTGCCGGAGGCGGTGGCCGAACAGGGGGGCGCCGCCGGGGCCGTGGCGCCCGCCGCCGAGGACGAGGTGCTGGCCGGCTCGGTGGGCGGCGAGGTCGGGGACGCGCTGGGGGCGCTGGCGCCCGAACTGCGCGACGTACTGCGGGCCATGGTGCTGGACGGGCTGACCGTACGGGAGACGTCCGTCCTGCTCGGTGTGCCGGAAGGCACCGTCAAGACCCGCGCACGGCGGGCACGGAGAGCGATGCGGGAGGCTCTGTCATGAGCGGAGAGACCGGGGAAGAGACCGATGCGGAACAGGGGGCCCGGCACGCCTCCGAGCGGCTCGTCCTGCGGTACGCCCGCGGCGACACCGGCATCCCCGCCGACCGTGTCTGGGCCCTCGAAGCCCATCTGGAGTCCTGCGCCGTCTGCCGCGGGCGCCTCGCCACCGCCGCCGCCGCGCACGCCCCGGCCGTCACCACGCTCGTCGACGGTGTCTGGTCGGAGCTGGCGCCGCGGCTCCCCGGCACGGCGCCCGTGCGGCGGCGGGCCCGCCACCTGGCGCTCGCGTCCTGGGCGTCGCCGGTGATGGTGCCCTGGCTCTGCATGACCGTGGCCGCCGGGCTTGTCGCCGTGTTCCTGGAGGCCGTGGCCGGTCAGTCGCTCTCCCTCGTCGCGCTGCTGGCGCCGGTCCTGCCGGTGTTCGGCGTCGTCGTGTCGTGGGCGCGCGGGCTCGATCCGGCGTACGAGATCGTCACGGCCACCCCGCGCGCCGGGCTCCCTCTGGTGCTCAGGCGGACGACGGCCATGCTCGTCGTGGTCATCTCCGTGCTGGCGGTGGCCGGTTGGCTCACCGGTACGGCGCTCGCGCAGTGGCTGTTGCCCTGTCTCGCCTTCACCACCGGCACCCTCGCGCTCGGCGGGCTGATCGGGGTGACGCGCGCCGCGACCGCTCTGGTGACGGTGTGGGCCGGGGGGATCGTGGTGCCGGCCATGACGACGAGCGGTACGTCCTTCGCCCTGCGGACCGGCGCCCTGCCGGTGTGGGGCGTGCTCTTCGTGCTGGGGGTGGCCGTCGTGGTCGCCCGCCGGGGCGCGTTCACCGTCCTCGGCGCCCAGCGCTGACAACGATCCAGACCGACAAGTGAGGAGGTTCGACCATGACGCGTGCAGTGACACGTGCCGTGACCGCCGCCGAAGTGGCACCCAGGACCTATGCCTGGGAGATCAGAGCGGAGCGGCTGACCGTACGGGCGGGCGGGCGGAAGATCGCCGTCGACGGGCTCGACCTGGAGCTGGGCACCGGTGTGCACGGGCTCCTCGGGCCCAACGGGGCGGGCAAGACCACTCTCATCCGTGCGCTCGCCACCGTGCTGAACCCCGTCTCCGGCACCCTGGAACTGCTCGGCGCCGCCGCCGGTGACCAGAGCCGACAGCGTGAGCTGCGGCGCCGGATCGGTTATCTGCCGCAGGAGTTCGGGTACTACAAGCGCTTCACCGTCCGTGAGTTCGTCGAGTACATGGCGTGGCTCAAGGAGGTCCCCGCGCACGATGTCCCCGGCGCCGTCCAGCGCGCCGTCGAGCGCGTGGGCCTCGCCGACCGCGCCGACCACCGGCTGAAGACCCTCTCCGGCGGCATGGTGCGCCGCGTGGGCATCGCGCAGGCGATCGTCAACGACCCGGCGGTCCTGCTGCTCGACGAACCGACCGTCGGGCTCGACCCGGCGCAGCGGCTGCGCTTCCGTGAGCTGCTGATCCAACTCGGCGCGGAGAGCTGCGTGGTGGTCTCCACGCATCTGGTGGAGGACGTCGCCGCGGCCTGTACGGACGTGGTGCTCATCGCGGACGGCCGGCTGGTCTTCCGCGGCACCCCCGACGAACTCTCCGCCGCGGGCGGCGAGGAGCACGCGGGCGACAGTCCCCTGGAACGCGGTTACACCGCGCTCCTGGCCCGCCCCGAGCAGGGGAAGGGCGGTGCCTGGTGACCGCCTCCCCGCCCGCCTCCGTACTTCCCGCCCCCGTACCGGACATGACGGCCGCGGCCGGTCGCGGAACCGGTTTCGGGCGGATCCTGCGGATCGAACTCCGGCGCTCGGCCGCCCTGTTGACGGGCATCCTGGTCCTGGTCGTCTCCCTCGCCTACCTCCATCTGCTCACCGGCCCCTGGACGCACGGCGACGAGCGGTGGACCGCCGGCTACACGGCGGCCGCCTGGTGGCAGCGGGAGATCCTGGTGTTCCTGTGGCCCGGTGCGGTGGTCGCCGGGGCGGTGCAGGGGCTGCGGGACCACCGTTCCCGTACGTCCGAACTCCTCGCGACCGCGTCGCGCCCCGCCTGGCACCGCGGAGCCGGGAACGCGACCGCCTTCGCGCTCACCCTCACCGTCGCCTACCTGCTGGTGTTCCTGTCCGGGGTCGTCCAGGTCGTCACCAACAACGGCCATCCGCAGCTCGGCTGGCTGCCGATCGTGACGGTCGGGGTGCTGGCGCTGATCGCCGGTGGCTGGCTCGGCATGGGGATCGCCAGGACCGTACCGTCGCGGTTCACCCCGCCCGCGCTCGGCCTGGTGACCCTGATGTGCGCGGTGGTGCTCAGCGGCTACGTGCTGCCGGATCCGGCGCCGCAGCAGGTCATGCTGCTCTCCCCCTCGCTGTCCGGCCCGAGCAGCGCGTTCCTCACCGTCGCCTGGCAGGCGAGCGCGGGGCAGGCGCTGTGGCTGCTCGGCGTGGCGGCCACCGGTTTTCTGCTGCTGGTCACCGTGGGGCGGCGGGCCGCCCGCGCCGTACGGGTCCGGGCCCGGCTGTTCGCGCTGGCGCCGATGGCGCTGGGCGCGGCGGTCGCGCTGCCGCTGCTGCCGGGCGACACGTACGACACGTACATCGTCGACGCGTCGGTGACGGAGCCGGTGTGCGAGGGCCGCGTCTGTGTCACGCGCCTGCACGAGTCCCGGCTGGACGGGTTCGCCGCCCCCGCCGATGAGGCGCTGCGGCTGCTGTCCCGGCTTCCGGGCGCGCCGACGTCCGTACGGGAAGAGGTCACGCCGTGGCCGCCCGGCACTCCGGTACGGCGCGACGCGGCGGTCCTGCCCGTCGACTTCGAGGCGCGGCACCTCGACGGGGCCACCCCGGAGGAGACCACCCGCGCCCTGCTGGCCGGAGCCGGGACGGCGCCCTGTCTCGACCCGCACGCGGACCTGGCCACGGAGGAGCAGGAGCGGGCGTACGACGAGAAGCGCGCCGTACGGGAGTGGGCGGCGCGCACGGTGGCCGCCGCCTGGTTCACCGGGGAGCTGAAGCCGCTGCCCGGCCTGGCCTACCTGCGCGAGGACGCCGGCGTACTGGCGCGCCCCGCCTGGGAGGCGCTGCGCGCGCTGCCCGCCGGCGAACAGCGCGCACGGATCGTGGCCCTGCGGGACGCCACGCTGACCTGCGACGGCGACGGCACCGTACGCGGCGGCGAGCGGGACCTGCTGAAGGTGCTGACGGACGGTACGGGCGGTACGGGCGGTGCCGCCGCCCGGGCTACGGGTTCCACTGGCTCTGCGGGATCCACCGGCTCCACGGGCGCCGCGAGCGGTGGCGCCCGGTGAGCAGAGCGCCTTCGGTGCTGCGCGGTCCCGCCCTGTACGCCCGCTCCCGCCATCTCCCCGCCGCCCTCGCCGGGGTGCTGCTCACCGCGGCCCTGGCGGGGTGGTTCGCCTCCGTCTGGTCGCCGGTCGATCCGCGGATACGGGCGCTGCTGCTGGCCGCCGCGGTGGCGGCGACCGCGACCGGGCTGAGCGGGCAGGACGCGGCGCTCGACCGTACGGCGGCGCTGCGCTGGGCGCCGCTCCGGGCGGCGCACGTCGCACTGATCGGGGTGCTCGCCGGGGCGGTCCTGCTGCTGTGCACGCCGACTTCACTGGCCTTCGAGGCCGGTTACGTCGTCGTCAACGCGGCCGGGGCGGCGGGGTCCGTCGCGCTCGGGGCGCGGCTGTGGGGCGGCCGGACGGCGTGGGCGCTGCCGCTGGGATGGTGCGCGGTATCGCTCTTCGTGCCGTCCACGGAGGCGAGTTGGACGCAAGCGGTGACGTGGATGCTCCAGCCGCCCGGGACCACCGCCGCGCTCTGGACGGCGGTGGTCCTCGCCGTGGGCGGCGGGGCGGCGTACGCACTGGCGGGCCCGCGCCGTTGACGTTCACCTGGCGGCCACTCCACCGTCGTACGGATGCCACCGGCCGGGGCGGGGAGAAATGAGTGGATGTCCGCGCCCCCCGCCGACCTGTCCTGCCCGCCCACCGACTTGTGGAGACCGTATGCCCGGCACACCCGGCCCCGGACCCGCCTCAGACCGTACGCCCGCGCCGCGTACTTCCCGCCGACGGACGACACGGAAGCAGACGCGCGGTGCGGCGGCCGGGCTGGCCGCCGTCGCGCTGGCCCTGGGCGGCGCGGTCGCGAGCGGCGCCCCGGCGGTCGCCGCCCCCGCCACATCCCTCACTGCCGGCTCCCCCTCCGCGAAGTGCGGCACGAAGCACGGCGCCACGCACTCCAGCGCGGCGACGAAGGCGAAGTGCGCGCGGACCGGTGATCTCCTCGACGTGACGCTGGACCAGCTCCGCCCCACGCAGCCGTCCGTCGGCTTCGACCAGATCTACTACAAGCTCGGCCGCTACAGCAGCACCAAGGACGAGCAGAACGGCGACTTCAACAAGCGCTTCGACGACTGGTGCGAGACCAACGGCCAGGAGGAGGCGGCGAAGGTTCCGGCCGGCGCCGCCCTCACCAAGCCGTCGAGCTTCACCTGCACCGTCGCCGTCGGCCAGGAGACGGACGAGACCCGCGCGGCGATGAAGACGGTCGTCGTCGGCCCCGGCGGCGCGCTGTACCTGACCGACGGGCACCACACCCTCACGTCGTTCCTGGAGACGGCCGACGGCGGCCCGAAGACCCACATCCGGCTGCGCGTCACCGCCAATCTGAGCGGTCTGGGCACCTCCGCGTTCTGGCGGACGATGCAGGACAAGAAGTGGGTGTGGCTGCGCGACGAGAACAACCGCCCGATCACCACGGCCCAGCTTCCGCAGCGGCTCGGCCTGGCCCGTTTCCACGACGACCGCTACCGCAGCCTCGTCTACTTCACGCGGGACATCGGCTACCAGGCGCCCGACGACGCCGCCGAGTACCTGGAGTTCCTGTGGGGCACCTGGCTGCGCGACCGGGTCGACCTCGGCTCGTACGATCTGACCTCGCCCGCCTCCTACCTCTCCGCGGTGCGCGGCGCGTCCGAGACGATGTCGGGGACGCCGGGGGACACCGTGATCTCCGACGGCCGCACCGCCGACGAGCTGGGGCGGATGGCCGAGTGGAACGACGGCAAGAAGCCGACCGGCGGGGAGTTCGGAAAGCTGAGCGCGCCGATCACCGACGCGAAGCCCGGCAAGCTGGCATACGCGCTGGACTACCGAAGCCACCTCCCGGCCAAGCCCGCCAAGCCGGGGAAGCTGGGAAAGCCGGGAAAGCCCGGTAAGACCGACCACAAGAAATAACTGGGGCGCGCACCGCGTCCCGGCTAGCCTGGACGCCATGTTCAAGCACTACTTCTTCCTGTGATCCGTACCTGCCGCACCGCAGGTCCGACATCAGTCCCGCCCGGCACCCCTCGCTGAGCCGTGCCGCTGCTGCGCAGCGCCCCGAGGGGACGGGCATGACACACCAGGAAGAAGCATGCGCGAACGCGCCCAATTGGCGATCAAAGACGTGTCCAAGGCGTACGGCGACCGGTCGGTTCTCGACCAGGTCTCGCTGACCGTACGCCCCGGCGAGAAGGCCGGCGTCATCGGCGAGAACGGCTCCGGCAAGTCGACGCTCCTGCGGCTGCTCGCCGGGGCCGAACGGCCGGACAGCGGCGAGATCACCGTCGCGTTCCCCGGTGGCGTCGGCCATCTCGCCCAGACCCTCGATCTCGGCCCCGCCCGCACCGTCCAGGACGCCGTCGACGCGGCCCTCGCCGACCTCCGCGAGCTGGAGTGCCGGATCGCGGCGGCCGAGGCAGCCCTCGGCTCGGCCGGCGAGGCGGAACTGGCCTCGTACGGCGACCTGTTGACGGCGTACGACGAACGTGACGGCTACCGGGCCGACGTGCGCGTCGACGCCGCGCTCGGCGCCCTCGGCCTCGCGCACCTGCCCCGGGACCGGCGACTCGGCTCGCTCTCCGGAGGGGAACGGTCGCGGCTGACGCTGGCCTGCGTCCTCGCCTCGGCGCCCGAACTGCTGCTCCTCGACGAGCCCACCAACCATCTCGACCTCCAGGCCACCACCTGGCTGGAGGAACAGCTCCGGGCGCACCGCGGGACGGTGCTCGCCGTCACCCACGACCGGGCGTTCCTCGAACGGATCGCGACGACGATCCTGGAGGTCGACCGGGACACCAGGGCGGTGACGCGGTACGGCGACGGCTGGGCCGGCTACCGGACGGCGAAGGCCGCGGCCCGGCGCCGACGGGAACAGGACCATCTGGAGTGGCTGGCCGAAGTGGCCCGCACGGAGGAACTGGTCGAGGCGGCGGGCCAGCGCCTCGCGTCCACGGGCCGGGACCCGGGCGAGGGGTTCGGCAAGCACCGCCGCTCGCACGAGGCGAAGCTGTCCGGGCAGGTCAGGGCGGCGCGCGAACGGCTGGACCGGCTGCGCCGCGCCCCGGTCCCGGCGCCGCCGGAGCCCTTGCGGTTCACGGCGGCGCTGCGTGCCGTACCGGCGGAGGACGGCACGGGCCGCGGCACGGGCTCCGGCCCCGGCGACGGCACGGACTCCGGCACGGGCGACGGCACGTCGGCCGGTTCATCGGCCGGTTGGTCCCGGCCCACGGTGGCCGGTCTTGACGAGGTGGCCGTCGGCGACCGGCTCCGGGTGGCGGCCCTGCGCGTGAGGGCGGGCGACCGCCTCCTCGTGACGGGCCCCAACGGCGCGGGGAAGACCACCCTGCTCCGGCTGCTGGCGGGCGACCTGCGCCCGGACAGCGGTACGGTCACGGGCCCGCCCGGCGGCGCCGCACGGATCGGCTACCTCCCGCAGGAGCTGCCCGCCGTACCGTCCCGGCGTCCGCTCCTGTACGCGTACGCGGCGGGCCGGCCGGGGCCGCCGGAGGAGTACGCGGACGAACTGCTCGCCCTCGGACTGTTCCGGCGGGAGGACCTGGCCGTACCGATGGCCGCGCTCTCGGTCGGCCAGCGCCGCAGGCTCGAACTGGCCCGGCTGGCCGCCCGGCCCGCCGATCTGATCGTCCTGGACGAGCCGACGAACCACATCGCGCTCAGCCTGGTCGAGGAGTTGGAGGAGGCGCTGCGGGGCTACCCGGGCGCCGTCGTGGTGGTCTCGCACGACCGGCGCTTCCGCGGCGAGTTCGCGGGCACGCGGGTGGAACTGCGCGCGGGGCGGGTGGTCACCGAGGCGGCCATGGAGCGGCAGCTCCGGAACTGACGGCCTGGCTGTTTGACCGCCTGACCGCCTGGCGGCCTGACCGCCTGACTGCCTGGCGGAACAAGGGAAGAGACGAAGGCCCCCGGTGCAGGGGAACCGCCGCCCGGTCGGCGCGCCGCACCGGGGGTCTTCGCGTTTCCCGGCGCCACGGGCCGCACGGGCCACCTGGGGCCGTGCGCACGGGCCGCACCGGCTGCACGGGCCGTACGGGCTGCACGGCGACCGACCACACGCATGGCGAGAGTGGACTTGCACGAATAGTGCGAGTCGCCTATTCTCATGAGAGTCAGCTCTCGCGAAAGGCGTCGCCACCATGACTGCTCAGACCACCACCCACACCACCCACACCACCCGCACGGTCGACCTGGCCCACGGCCTGTCCGTCACCATCGACGAGTACGGCGCCGAAGCGGACGGCACCTGCGTCCTGCTCCTGCACGGCGGCGCAGGCCCCCGCACCATGACCGGACTGGCCACCGCACTGTCGGACCACGTCCACGCCATCTCCCCCACCCACCCCGGCTTCGACGGCACTCCCCGCCCCGACTGGTGCGACTCCGTCGCCGACCTGGCCGTGGCCTACCTGGACCTGCTGGACACCCTGGACCTGACCGGCGTCATGGTGATAGGCAACTCCGTCGGCGGCTGGATCGCCGCCGAGATGGCGCTGCGCGACACCAAGGGCCGCATAGGCGCCCTGACCCTCCTCAACGCCGTCGGCATCCACGCGCACATGAAGGCCAATCAGGTCGTCGACCCCCGCACCATGGCCCCCGCGGAGGTCGCCAAGCTCTCGTTCGCAACGGATGCCTTCCGCCCCGACTTCTCCACCTTCAGCGACGAGCAGCGCGCCGCCGCCGCGGCCAACCAGAAGACCCTGGCCGTCTACGGCGGTGCCGGCTTCTCCCACGACGCCAAGCTCCGCGGCCGACTCCACCGCGTCACACTCCCCGTGCTCGTCGTCTGGGGCGAGGAGGACGGCATCGCCTCCCCCACCTACGGCCGCGGTTACGCCGACGCCTTCCCCAACAGCCGCTTCGTCCCCGTCCCCGAAGCCGGCCACTTCCCTCACATCGAGCAGCTCGGACGCACGCTCGGCGCCATCGGCGACTTCGTCGACACCGTCGTCAAGCCCGGCACGACCGACTGACGCGCCCCGTGCGGAAGGGCTCCGGCACTCAAAGGTTCCCCGCGCTCAGCCGAAGTCGGTGGCCGGGGTGGTGGCGTAACGGCCCATCACCTCAACGGTGGTGCGTTCGGTCGCCTCCCGGCCCTTCACACCCTCCGCCCCCTCCGTGCTCTCCGTGACCTCCGCGAGCGTGTCCCGCAGATCCCGGAAGTACCGGACATACAGATCGGGAGTGAAAGTGTTGACCATGACCAGCGGCTGGTCACCCAGGTTGGCGAAGGTGTGCGGCACACCGGGCGGCACCATCACCAGCGTGCCGCTCGGGGCGTCGTGCGCGGTGTGTCCGACGGTGAACGTGGCGGTGCCGGACACGACGTAGAAGCCCTCGTCATGCTCGGCGTGACGGTGCTGCGGGGGACCCGCGCTGTGCGGGGCGAGGGTGATCTCCCCGATGCCGAGACGGTGCGCGGTCGTACTGCCGTCCTCCAGGATGCGCACCCGGGCGGGACCCAGCTCGATCACCTCGCCGGCGTCCGGACCGACGATCGAGACGTCATTCATGGGTCGACTCCTTTGTGAGAGCATGCTCTCACGAGGGTAGGGCGCTTGCTTCGTCCGAGCCAGCCCTCCGATACCACGCGGACGACGAGAGGTGGACCGATGGCACCGCAGAGCGCGGAGGGCCGCACGCCGGGCCGTGCGAACCAGAAGCTGCGCACCCGCACCGCGATCGTGCAGGCAGCGGCCGAACTCAGCCGTACCGGCCGCGAGGTGACCATGCCCGAGGTCGCCAAGGCGGCCCTGGTCTCCGAGGCCACCGCCTACCGCTACTTCCCCGACCTGGTCAGCCTGTTGCGCGAAGCCATCGTCGGGCAACTGCCCAGCGCCGCCGAGGCGCTGGAGCCGGTCGCCGACTCCGCCGACCCGGTGGAGCGCGTGGCCACCGCGACCGAGTTCCTGCTGCGCCACGTCCTGGCCCGGCAGGGCGTGGTCCGCGCCATGATCGCGGCCACGGTGACCCGGCCCGCCGAGGCCGCCGCCCGTCCCGGGCTGCGCTTCGGGCTGATAGACCACGCGCTGGCACCCCCGGCCGAGCCCGTCACGGACGACCCCGCCACGCTGGACCAGCTCAAGCGTGATCTCTCGGTCGTCGTCAGCGCCGAGGCCCTCTTCGGCCTGACCGACCTGCACGGACTGGCACCCGAGGACGCCATCACCAGCATCGTGCACACCGCGACGACCCTCACCCGGGCCGCACTGCGGGAGACAGGGGAGAGCCGCGGCGGCCCCGGGTCCTGACCGGGCCGGTACCGGTGTATACCGGTGCCCTCGGGCGGGCGGTGTTCCGTGCCGGACACGCTCTAGGCTGACCGCGTGCGGATGAGCGGAGGTACACCGGTGGCGGGGCGGACCGGGGAGGAACAGACCGGGGCGCGCGCCCCGGAGGGGGTACGGGAGCCGGACGAGGCGCGTGTCCCGGACGAGGGGCAGGAGCCGGACGACGCCACCGGCATACGGCGACCGCCGTGGTGGCGGGTGCCGTTGATCGCGACCGGGGCCGTCGTGCCGCTGTACGCCGTGTGGGTCGCCGTCCTGGCGACCGGCGGGGGCGATCTGGCGGCGCAGTTCGCCTGGGCCGGGTTCATGGCCCGGCATCCGGGCTCCGCGTACAACCTCTCCTGGTACGGCGGCACGCACACCGCCAACTACAGCGTGCTGGCCCCTCCCCTGATGGCGCTCCTAGGCGTCCGAACGGTCTCCGTGCTGGCGGGGCTCGCCGGTACCTGGGTGCTGGCCCTGCTGTTCCTCCGTACAGGGGTGCCGCGGGCCGTCTGGCCGGCGCTGCTCGGCGCCTTCGCCCTCTGGTGCAATGTCGCCTCCGGGCGGACGACGTTCGCCCTGGGGGTCGCCCTCGGGCTGCTCGCCGTACTCGGCACGCTCCCTCTCCGTACGGGCGGGCTCCGTACGGGCGGGCTCCGTACGGGCGGGCTCCGTAGGGGCCGTCTGGTGTCCGTCTGGCTGTTCGGCGTGCTCGCCACCCTGGCCAGCCCGGTCGCCGGGCTCTTCCTCGTCGTGGCGGGCGCGGCGTATCTGCTCGACCGGCGGTGGGTGAGGGGGGCCGCGCTGGTCGTCCCGCCGTTCCTGATCGTCGCGACGACCACGCTGCTCTTCCCCTTCCAGGGTGAACAGCCGATGAGCCCCGGCAAACTGTGGATGCCGCTGGTGGCCTGCGCGGCGCTCTGCCTTGCGGCGCCGCGGAGCTGGCGCCTGGTGCGGTACGGGGCGTTCGTGTACGCGGCCGGGGTCGTCCTGACCTTCTCGGTCGCGTCGCCGATCGGCACGAACGTGGAGCGCCTGGTGGGGCTGGCCGGCCCGCCCGTACTGCTGGCGGCGCTGCTGACGCGCGGGCCTGTCCCGCTCCGTATCCCCGCACGCCTCAGGGCGTCCGCCGTCCTTCCGCTCGTCCTCCTGGTGACCGTCTGCGTCAACACCTACTGGCTGCTCGGCAAGACGGACGACGACCTCGTGGTCTCCACCACCGTGCCCGCCTGGGCGACACACACCAAGGGCGTGATCGGCGCGCTGGACCGGCTCGGCGCCGACCGCACCCGCGTCGAGGTCGTCCCCGCCCGTAACCACCGGGAGGCCGATGTCCTCGCCCCGCACCTCAACATGGCGCGCGGCTGGAACCGTCAGCTCGATGTCGAGCGCGGGCGTCTCTTCTACGACGGCCCCCGCGGCGCCCGCACCCTCGACCCGGCCGCGTACCGGGCCTGGCTGGACCGCTGGGCGGTCGGCCTGGTGGCGCTGCCGCACGGCCGGCCCGACGGCCCGGCCACCGCCGAGGCCGCGCTGGTCGCCCACGCCCCGGACTGGCTGACGCCGGTCTGGCGGGACGACAACTGGACGGTCTACCGCGTACGGGACGCCGTCCCCCTGGTCCCGGCCCCGGCCACCGTCGTACGGAGCGACGCCGCGTCCATGGTCGTACGGATGGAGGCGGCGGGCTCGGTGACGGTACGGATCGCCTACTCGCCGTGGCTCCGGGCGCCCGGCGCCTGCGTCACGCGCGCGGGTGACTGGACACGCCTGACGGTCCCGGCGGCGGGCGAGTACCGGCTGGACTCGGCGTACCGGCTGCCGTGGGCGGGGGCGGCCGGCTGCCCGGAGAACGGCTGACGCCCGGGAACGGTCGCGGATTCGGTCGCGGGAACGTCCTGAACGGCGGCTCGGTGGGGGCCTCCGGCTCGGTGGAGTCCTACAGCTTGGTCTGGAAGATCCCGGCGGGCCGCTCGCGCCGGTAACCGAGCGCTTCGTTCACGGCCAGCATCGGCCGGTTGTCGTCGGCGACCGTCGTGCTGATCTCCCTTACGCCGGGCCGGAGTTCGTGGAGCCGTTCCAGGTGGTGGCGTTTGACGGCGCGGCCCAGCCCACGGCCCCGGTGGGGCGGGACGACAAGGGTGTCGTACTGGACCGCGCGGATGTCCGCGGGCGCGGCCAGGACGACTTCGGTGTACGCGACGACCGCGTCGCCGTCCGTCGTGTCGAGGACCGCCGAGGTGAACAGGGTCCCGCCACGCTCCTCGACCAGCCGGGCCGACGCCCGGATCCGGCCGAGGTCCCAGCAGGGGGTCCGTTCGTCGAGCTGGCCCCGCTGGACGTCGCCCAGCGGCTCGTGGGCGCGGGCGAACGCCGCCGCCAAGCGGTCGGGGACGACGCCCCGCCAGTCGGTGAAGCGCAGCCCGTCGGGGAGGGCGGGGCGGTCCGGGAGCGGTATGCCCTCCAGGACCTGGCGGACCCGCTGCACGTACCGGCCGAGCGGCAGGACGTTGGTGAAGCCGAGGCTGTCGACGAACGCCTCGCCCGCGCCGCCGAGTTCGAGGACGGTGGAGACGGATGTCCTGCCGTCCGCGACGAGTTCGGCGCGTATCGCCGCCCAGAGGGTGGCCCCGACGCCGTGCCGGCGGGCGTCGGGGCGGACCATCAGGGTGTCGAGGAAGGCCGTATGGCGGTTGTTCTCCTCGGTGAACAGGACCAGGGAGGCGACTCCCTCGTACGCGCCGCCGGGGTCCACCGACGCGAGATGGACGGTCCGCGCGCCCACCGGCGGCACGCGCAGCTTTCCCACGGTCTCGACCCGGCTGCGCTCGGGTGTCGAGGCGGGCAGATCACGGGCGTGCGCCGCGGCGACGACTCCGTACCAGGATTCAGTCTCGGCATCCGAGGGCGGACTTCCCAGAGTGATCAGCATGGACCGAACCTACGCGTGCGAGAGGGGCGACGCCCCCGGGTTACGAGGACATCCGGGCGGACGGGCGAGTCGAGGTGGGCGCTTGCGCCCCGGGAGCCACACGGACTCTCCGGAGTCACAAGCGCCCCTTACGGCACTGTCGGCACTGCTGTACGGCACGAACCCGAGGCATGGACGCACGGCATAGTCGCCCGTTCCAACGGCATGGCCGCGCGCACCAACCGCTGTTCTCTCACACGGTTTTACTTCAGGAAGCGTCTCTTCGGAAGGCGTCGCCGGAGATGCGGCGGAAAGCGTCGCGTCAGGCGGCCGCGTTCTCGGTGATCGTGACCCGGCCCTTGCGAATCGTGGCGAGTCGTGGGGCACGACGGGCGATCGAGCTGTCGTGCGTGACCATGACGAAGGTCAGGCCGTGCTCCTTCCAGAGCCCTTCCAGCAGCTCCATGATCTCGTCGCGCATCGACTCGTCCAGGTTCCCGGTGGGTTCGTCGGCGAGCAGCACCTTCGGCCGCTTCACGAGCGCGCGGGCGATGGCGACGCGCTGCTGCTGACCTCCGGAGAGTTCACTCGGCACATGCCCCAGGCGTTCTCCGAGCCCGACGGACTCCAGCGCCCGCGCCGCCTGTTCGCGCCGGGCCGCGCCCTTGACGCCGAGGGGCACGAGGGCCGTCTCGACGTTCTCCTGGGCGGTGAGCGTGGGGATCAGGTTGAAGCTCTGGAAGACGAAGCCGATGGACTCCGCCCGTACCTTGGTGAGCCGGGATTCGGACAGTCCGGCCAGATCCACCCCGTCGAATTCCACGCTTCCCCCGGTCGGCCGGTCGAGGCCGCCGAGCATCTGGAGGAGGGTGGACTTGCCGCCGCCGGTGGGTCCCTGGATGACGAGCCGGCCGCCGTCCTCGATGGTCAGATCGACGCCGGCGAGCGCGTCGACGGTCTGCTTGCCGCGCGCGTAGCGCTTGGTGACGCCTCTGAGCTGGTACACGGTTCAACTCCTGCTGTACGGACTGCTGTACGGAATGCGGTTCTGACCGCGGCTCTGACCGCGGTTCGGGCGGGTGTACGGACCCCCGGCGCCCTCACTCGACCCGGCGCAGCGCGTCCGCCGGCCGCAGCCGCGAGGCGCGCCAGCCGCCGAAGCCGCCCGCGATCAGGCCGCCCGCGACGGCGAGCGCCACGGCCACGCCGATGGTGGAGACGGAGACGGGCGCCGTCAGCGCGATGTCGAGCGCCTTGGACGCGGTCTGCCGGCCCGGTCCGCCGCCGCCCGTCATTCCGCCGCCGAAGCCGCCGCCCCCGCCACCGCCACCCGTGGAGCCGAGCTGTGCGGTGAGGGTCGGGCTGACGGCGGTGACCAGGTAGGCGCCGCCGAGGCCCAGGGCGATGCCCAGCACCCCGCCCAGCAACCCGTTGACCAGCGCCTCACCGACGACCTGACGGGTGACCCGGCCGCTCTTCCAGCCGAGCGCCTTCAGCGTGCCGAACTCCCGTACCCGGCGGCTGACGGCCGACGAGGTGAGCAGCCCGGCCACCAGGAAGGCGGCGATCAGGACGGCGATGGAGAGCCACTTGCCGACGGTGGTGGCGAGGCCGGAGGCGGTGGAGAGGGAGCCGGAGACCGTGTCGGCGAGGTCGGCGGAGGTGGTGACGGTCGTACCCGAGATGTTCTTCTGGATGGCGGACTTGACGCTGTCGATCTGCTGCGAGTCGGCGGCCTTGACGTAGACCGTGGTGACCTTGTCCTTGGAGTCGGCCAGGGTCTGGGCCTTCTTCAGCGGGATGTAGAGGTTGGCGGCGGAGTCGCCGCTGTCGGCCGTCGCGATGCCGACGACGCTGAACTTCGTACCGGAGATGGTGACGGTCTTGCCGACCGCGAGGCTCTTCTCCCTGGCGTAGGCGCTGTCGACGACGGCGACCGCGGCGTCCGTCTCGGTGCTCTTGAACGTACGGCCCTCGGTGATCTTGGAGGAGGTGAGCGGGCCGAGCGCGGGCGAGGTGACGTCCGTACCGTAGACGGAGTACGAGTTGACGTCGAACGCCGCGCCACCGCCCCGGACTTCACCGCCGGAGCCGCCGGAGCCGCTGGAGCCGCCTGCGCCGCCCGTGCCCCCGCCGTTGCCGCCGCCCTGTCCGCCGCCGGGGCCGGACGCGGAGCCGCCCTCCTGCGGGGTGAACTCGCCGCGCTTGAACTCGCCGTTCACCTTGAGGACGTTGAGGCTGAGCCCGCCGACGGCCTCGGCGACGCCGCTCTGTTCACCGACCTTGGTCACGGTCGAGGAGGCCAGGGTCTGGAAGCCCTGGACCATCACCCGGTCGCTGCTCTGCTCGGCGTCGGCGTCCGGGTCGGAGCTGTCGCTCGCGTCGAACTCGAAGCGGCGGCGGCTGGTGTCCCCCTCCCCGGGCGGGGTGGCGGCCTTGGTGACCGTCATGTCCGTACCGAGGCCGTACAGCGACTGCAGGACCTTGTCCTGGGCCTGGCTCATGCCGGCGGTGACCGAGTTGACGACGATCACCAGTGCGATGCCCAGGGCGAGCCCCGAGGCGACGACGAGCGCCGCCTTTCTGCGACGGCGCAACTCGCGCCTGAGGTAGGTGAAGAACATGGGCGTGAAGCTAGAGGCCTGTTGTGATGGCCGGATAAGGCGAGGGTGAGAGCGGGATGAGAACGCGTACGGCGGCGGCACCGGGAGGGTGCCGCCGCCGTACGCGGATCGAGCGGGAGAGGCGAGGCGAACTCGCCGGATGAAGCAAATCAAGCGGATGAAGCCGATGAAGCGAATGAGGCGGGTGAAGCAGTCGAGGCGGGTGAGGCGGCAGGGCGCTCGGCGGGACGGCCGGGCGCCTACGGCATCAGGCCTCCGAACCGGCCTGCCACTCCGACCAGTTCATGTTCCAGCCGTTGAGGCCGTTGTCCGGCTTGATGGTCTGGTCGTTCGAGTTCTTGACGACGACCACGTCACCGATGAGCGAGTTGTCGTAGAACCACGCGGCGGGCTGGTTGGCGTCGCCCGCGCCCTTCACGTCCGCGAGACCGACACAGCCGTGGCTGGTGTTGCTGCTGCCGAAGATCGAGCGGGCGCCCCAGTAGTTGCCGTGGATGAAGGTGCCCGAGGTGGACAGCCGCATGGCGTGCGGGACATCCTTGATGTCGTACTCGCCCTTGCCGTCGTCGTCCGTGAAGCCGACCGTCGCACCGTTCATCCGGGTCTCCTTGAACTTCTCGGAGATCACCATCTGACCGTTGTACGTCGTGTTGTCGGGGGAGCCGGCCGAGATCGGGATGGTCTTGACCGTGCTGCCGTCACGGGTGATGGTCATCGTCTTCGTCTTGGCGTCGACCGTGCTGACCTGGTTACGGCCGATCTTGAAGGTGATCGTCTTCTGCTGGACGCCGGTGACGCCCGGGGCGCCCTCGACGCCGTCCAGGGCGAGCTTGAGGGTGACCGTCGAGCCGCCCTTCCAGTACTGCTCGGGGCGGAAGTCGAGGCGCGTCTGGCTGAACCAGTGGCCGACGACCTCCTGGCCGCTGCTGGACGTGACCGTGATGGCGTCCCGGACGGCCTTCTTGTCGCTGATCGACTTGTCGAAGTTGATCGAGACCGGCATGCCGACACCGACGGTGGAGCCGTCCTCGGGGGTGAAGTTCCCGATGAAGCTGTTGGTGGGCGAGACGGTGGTGAAGGAGGTGTTCTCGTGGGCCTGGCGGCCCTTCGTGTCCTTCGCCGTCGCGGCGATCTTGTACGGGGTGGAGCGGTCGAGCTGCCCGTCCGGCTTCCAGCTCTTGGCATCGGCGGCCATCGTGCCCTTGACGGCGGTGCCGTCCGCGGTCGTCATCTTGACGTCCGTGAGATCACCCTTACTGACGGTGACCTTCGCGTCGTTGTTGATACCGACGTTCGTCGCGCCGTTCTTCGGCGCGATGACTATCTGGGCCTCGGAGGTCTCTTTGGCCGCCGCTTCGTCCGCCTGAGCCTGTGAAGAGGAGCTCTCCGAGCTCCCGGAGCCACTCTTGGACCCGCCGTCACCGCTGCACGCCGAGAGCACCAGTACGCCGCCGAGCACCGCGGACGCGGCCATGAGGGCCTGACGCCGCTTGCTGTCCGTCATCACACGCTTCTCCATCATCGCCGCTTACCCTGCCGATAACCCTTAAGAACGGGTGTATCGGTTCGTCCGGTTCCGCATCAGCCGGCAGTGTGGTGAACACCACTCACGCACACCGGTCACGACCGGGAAACAGGCCGGCCCCGGCCCGCCGACTGCTACGGGCCGAGGCTTACCAGGGTGGCACGCTCGCGCGCTAGCGCCGACCAGCGGTGACTCCTCCGCCGCCGACCACACCTCCGATCACGCCTCCGACCTCCCCGGACACCTCGTCGTCCGGATCGTCACCGTCCTCGCCGTCCTCGTCGACCTCGTAGAGATCCCACTCCACGGCGTCCGGGTCGTAGTCGATCAGTTCGCTGGTCCACGACGCCTGGGCGAGACCGATCCCCGGGACGTCCTTGATCAGGTCGTGGGGCTCCACGAGGTACGCCAGGGCCTCCGCCTCGTCCCCGCGCACCACCGCCTTGGCCTGCTCCCGCTCGTCGTCGGGTACCGAGGTGTCGCCGTCGATCCGGGCGAGGGCGGCGGTGCCCAGGCGCTCGGGGTCTTCGACCTCCAGCACCAATTCGACCGTTACCCGCACATACCGTGATGTTTCTGAAGTGGTCATACGACGGAGCGTACGGCTCCGGAGCCCGATACCGGCCGTACGGCACCGGCGAACCTGGTGGCGACAGAACGGGCTCCGTGCGAAGGCGGTCGAGAAGTTGGCTAGCATCTCCCCCACTCACCCAATTCGGCGTTGCCACAAGGGGGATCGATCACGTGTCCGTCGCACGGCGACCGCTGCTGACGGCTACCGCAGCCGCGACCCTGCTCTGCGCTCTCTGGTTCGTTCCGTCCGCGAACGCCACCGGCGACCGGGGTGCCGCCCCGGTGCAGCGGTCGGCGCCCTCCGCCCAGAGCCTCTCCGCCGACGGACCGGTCGGCGGGTCCGAGGTCTCCGAGGTCACGGACAGCACCGACAGCTCCGTGGTCCCGGCCACGCAGGCCGCGTCCACGCCACTGTCCACGCCGCCGTCCCCGGCCGCGGACGCCCCGGCAGCGGCGGACGCGCCCAGACTCGCGGACACGGGCGGCGTGGACACGACGCCGTACGTGATCGGCGGGAGCCTGTCCCTGGGGATCGGCGTGGGGTTCGTCGCGTACTCGGTCCGCAGAAGCGTCCGCGCGTTCTGAGCCGCCCGCACGTTCCGGCCGCCGGCCGGCCTCGCGGGCGCCTCCCGGGGTCTCTCAGGCGAGCGGCCCGGTCACCGGCTCCACCGCCGCGATCAGCAGCCCCTCCCGTACGAAGGCGTCCGCCCCGGCCAGATCCGGCGAGAGGAAGCGGTCCGGCCCCGGCCCCGCCACCCCGGTCTCCCGCAGCGCGTCGATCACCGCACGTGAGGCGGGCGCGGGCGTCAGGCCCGCGCGCAGCTCGATGGCGCGGGTCGCCGCGTACAGCTCGACGGCGATGATCCGGTTCAGGTTGTCGACGGCGGTACGGAGCTTGCGCGCGGCCGACCAGCCCATCGAGACATGGTCCTCCTGCATCGCGGAGGACGGGATCGAGTCGACCGACGCGGGCACCGCGAGCCGCTTCATCTCGCTGACCAGCGCGGCCTGGGTGTACTGGGCGATCATCAGCCCCGAGTCGACCCCGGGGTCGTCGGCGAGGAAGGCCGGCAGCCCGTGGGAGCGGTTCTTGTCGAGGAGCCGGTCGGTGCGGCGCTCCGCGATCGAACCGAGGTCGGCGGCGACGATCGCGAGGAAGTCCAGCACGTACGCGACGGGCGCGCCGTGGAAGTTTCCGTTGGACTCCACGCGCCCGTCCGGCAGCACCACCGGGTTGTCCACGGCCGAGGCCAGCTCCCGGTCGGCGACGAGCCTGGCGTACGCGAGCGTGTCCCGGCCCGCCCCGGCGACCTGCGGGGCGCAGCGCACGGAGTACGCGTCCTGGACGCGCGGGGCCGCGTCCTCCTGGAAGTGCCCGGTCAGTCCGGAGCCGGCGAGCACCCGCAGCATGTTGTCGGCGCTGGCGCCCTGGCCGGGGTGGGGCCGGATGGCGTGCAGTTCGGGGGCGAGCACCTTGTCCGTACCCAGCAGGGCTTCCAGGCTGAGCGCGGCGGTGATGTCGGCGCTGGTGTAGAGGCGGTGCAGGTCGGCGAGGGCCATGACGAGCATGCCGAGCATGCCGTCCGTACCGTTGAGCAGCGCCAGGCCCTCCTTCTCGCGCAGTTCGACGGGGGCGATGCCGTGCGCGGCGAGCAGTTCCCCGGCGGTCCTCACGGTGCCGTCGGGGCCCTCCGCGTCGCCCTCGCCCATCAGCGCGAGCGCGCAGTGCGAGAGCGGCGCGAGGTCGCCGGAGCAGCCGAGGGAGCCGTACTCGTGGACGACGGGGGTGATCCCCGCGTTGAGCAGGTCGGCCATGGTCTGCGCGACCTCGGGGCGTACGCCGGTGTGCCCGGAGGCGACGGTCTTGAGCCGGAGGAACATCAGGGCGCGTACGACGTCCCGCTCAACGCGCGGCCCCATCCCGGCGGCGTGCGACCGCACGATGTTGCGCTGGAGCCGCCCCCTCAGCTCGGGCCCGATATGCCGGGTGGCGAGCGCCCCGAACCCGGTGGAGACCCCGTACACGGGCTCGGGCTTGGCGGCCAGCGCGTCCACGATGCCCCGTGCGGCGGCGAGTGCGGCCAGGGCCTCGGCGGAAAGCTCGACGCGGGCGTGGCCGCGGGCCACGGCGATGACGTCCTCGGCGGTCGTCCCTGACGTCCCCACCACGACAGTATGCATATCCATATTCAGGAGCGTACGGACTGAATCTCAGAGTGTCACCCTCCGAACCGTCCCCGCCACCACCGCCATCCACGGCGGCGGCTGCGGCTGCGGCTGCTACTGCTACTGCTACTGCTACAACGCCGGCGGCGCGTCCCGGAAGCGGCGGCGGTCGCGGAGCGGGGGTGCCGGGGTGTCGGCCAGGCGGATCACCGTGCCGTCGCGGCCCGCCACCACCGGGCCCGCCGCCCGTACCGCCTTCGCCCGGTACTGGGCCGCGTCCGCCAGGCGGAAGAGCCGGCGCCCCGAGGGCACCTCTCCGATCGGGTCACCCGTGGAGGCGATCCCGCACGCGACCCCCTCCCCCAGGTCCAGTTCGCCCGCCCGCGCGCACAGTTCGGCGGCGACCGCGATCACCTCGTCCGCGGTCGGGCCCACCGCCAGCAGGCAGAACTCGTCGCCGCCCAGCCGCGCCGACAGCGCGCCGGGGAGCTGTGCGCCACAGACGGAGAGGAGCGAGGCGAACCGTTCCAGCAGCCGGTCGCCGATCGCGTGGCCGAGCGTGTCGTTGACCTGTTTCAGACCGTTGAGATCGCAGACGACGAGGCTGACGACGGCCCCGTCCGCCCGGTACGAGCCGATCGCCTCGTCGAGCCGCGCGTCGACCGCGCGGCGGTTCGCCAGCCCCGTCAGCGGGTCCGTGAAAGCGAGGCGGCGCACCTCTTCGAGCCGTTCCGTCTGGGCCAGCCCCGCCGCCACCACGGAGGCGATGACGGTCGCGAAGTCCGCGTCGTCCGCGTCGAACAGCGGCGCGTCCAGCGGTCTCGCCACGTACAGCTCGCCCCACGCCCTGCCGTGCAGCACGATCGGCGCGACGACGCAGCACCCCCGGCCGCGCCGGCGCAGCGCCGCGACGCGCTGGTGGCAGTAGCCGGGCGGCCCGAAGGCGCGGGCGCCGTCCGCCGGGGCCCCCGCGGGCCCTGCCGCCGTCTCGACCCAGGCGTTGGGTCCGCCGCCGCCCGCCCAGCGCTCGTGCAGGAACTCGGCGATCTCGGGAAACTGGTGCACGGGGTACGACTCGCCCTCGGGGTACTCCTCCTCCCCCTCGGCCCGGTCCCCCGCGTTCACGAGCACCTTGAGCCGGCCGAGGTCCCGCTCCCACACGGACAGCGCCGCGAAACTCCCCGCGAGCGCCGTGCACGCGCCCTGGGCCGCCGCCCGCCAGGACTCCCGCGGCGTCGGGGCCGCGGCCATCGCCTGGGACAGTGCCACCATGGCGCGCAGTCGCCCATCCACTCCCATCACCCCACCTTAGGGTGGTTCGGGATGGTTTGATCACCTGGAGCGGCGCCTCGTCACAGCGCGCCCGGCACCGCGCCGACCGCCGCCCCCGCGTACCGCCGTCAGGCGCCGGGCCACTCCGGCTTCCGCTTCTCGTTGAACGCGGCGACCCCCTCCGCCCGGTCGCCGGAGAAGGCGACCGACCGCCAGGCGGCGTCCTCGACCTCCAGGCCGGCCCGCAGGTCGAGCCCGTGCCCGAGCCGCAGGGCGCGCTTCGCGGCCCGTACGCCGACGGGCGAGTTCGCGGCGATACGGTCCGCCAGCGCCAGCGCCTCGTCCCGGTCGGCGCCCTCGTCCACCAGCAGATCCACCAGGCCCAACCCCGCCGCCTCCGCCGCCGCCACCCGCCGCGCCGTGAAGATCAGCTCCGCGGCGCGGGCGGCACCGACCCGGCGGGGCAGGAGCTGCGTACCGCCGCCGCCGGGGATCACCCCGACCGACACCTCGGGCAGCCCGACGACCGCGGACGGGTCGGCGACGATCAGGTCGCAGGCGAGCGCCAGCTCGAACCCGCCGCCCAGCGCGAAGCCGTGCACGGCGGCGACCGTCGGCATCGGCAGCTCCAGCACGCCGGTGTACGCGGCGCGCGCGGTGGGCCGCGTACGCAGCAGGTCGGCGTCGCTCAGCGCGTTCCGCTCCTTGAGGTCCGCGCCGACACAGAAGGCGCGCGGATGCGTGGAGGTCAGCACGGTGGCCCGGACGTCCTGATCGGCCGCCAGCTCGGCACACGCGGCGGCCAGCGAGCGGGCCAGCCCGACGGAGACGGCGTTCATGGCCTTCGGCCGGTCGAGCACCAGCTCCGCGACGTACCCGCCCTCGCCGTGCCGCCGTACGGCGACGAACTCCCCGAACCTCTGCTCACCCTCGGCCATCACAGCACCCTCCCGGTCAACGACGGTTCACCAGGGGTGATCCTAAGTCGCGCGCCGCCCGAGGTGCCAGGGCTCCACGACGCCGAGGCCGCGCACCGGGCGCTGCCACATCGGCTGGAGGCCGAAGCGGTACGCGGGCGGCACCGCGCCCTCCTTCTCGGCCTGGGCCGCCGCCTCCGCCGCCTCGGTCTCCGAGGCCGGGGCGTCTCCCGTACGGATCAGCTCCTCCGCGAACGCGCCGTCCACCAGGACGGTGTCCTTCGGCGCTATCGACGTCAGCCGGCTCGCGAGGTTCACCGTCGTGCCGAAGACGTCGCCCATCCGTGTGGTGACCGTGCCGAACGCGATGCCGACCCGCAGCGCGGGCATCGTCTCGTCGTGCGTCATGGTCTCTATCAGCCGCAGGGCGATCTCCGCGGCCGTACCGGCGTCGTCCGCCGCGTACAGCACCTCGTCGCCGAGGGTCTTGATCAGCCGGCCGCCGTGCGCGGCGACGAGGTCGGCGGAGGTCGTCTCGAACGCCTCGACCAGCTCGCCCAGCTCCTCCTCCTCCAGCCGCCGGGTCAGCCGCGTGAACCCGACGAGGTCCGCGAAGCCCACGGCGAGCCGCCGGTCGACCATCTCGTCGTCGTCCGCGGCCTGCACCACGCGCCCGGTCGCCGCCGCGAGCTGGCGCCGCCACACGTAGACGAGGAACTCCTCCAGCTCCGGCAGCAGCAGCTCGATCAGGGGGTACGTGACCTCGGTACGGGTCATCCCCGGCTCGGGCGGCTCCGTCAGCCCCTCCAGGAAGGAGTCGATCTGCCACTCGGCCAACCGGGCGGTGGTCTGCCCCGTCGACCGGGCGACCTGGATGGCCATCGGCTCGCTCAGCAGCCCGGCCTCGACCAGCCCCGAGAGCCGCCGCAGCGCGAGTACGTCCGCCTCGGTGAGCGCCTTGGCCTGGCCGATGTCGGCGAAGCCCATGGCGCGCCAGAAGCGGGAGGCGAGGTCCATCGAGACCCCGGCCGTGCGGGCCGCCTGGAAGGGTGTGTAGCGGCGCTCCGCGCCGAGGATGAGCTGTTCGAGACGGATCGCGAGGGGATCGTCGGTCGGCTCGGCCGTGTGATCGACGACATGGTGCGGGGTCGGGTGACCCGAGGGGTCCGGCGGCGGTGTGTCGGCGCCGGAAGCCGAATCATCGACGGTCACCAGCCGCCTCCTGCCCGTTCCCTGCGCACTGCCCTGCCGATCTGTCGTGGACCGCCTCAACGATACGGCAGATGTGCGCTGGCTCACGTCCATGGGTGGGTATGGGGCGGTCCGTCCTGAGGTAAGGCCGGGCGCGTACGGGGCACGCCGTAGCGCCGGTGACCGCCCCCGTGCCGCGGCGGGGCGGGCGCGGGGCCGCGACCGCCCCGCCGTGCCCCCGTCCTGTGCCGCGCGTTCCGTGCCTCCCGTGCCGTACCTCCGTACGCGTGCCCCGTGCATACCCACAGACGTGCGTACACCTCCGCGCGTACGCCTCCGTGCATACACGGGCGTCCTATGCCCCCCGTACGTGGACGATGTCGCCCGCGGACACCGGGTGGAGCCCGCCGTCGTCCGTCGCGACGACCAGCCGGCCGTCGCCGTCCACCGCCACCGCCTCGCCCACCAGCTCACGGCCGCCGGGCAGCTCCGCCCTGACCCGCCGTCCCAGCGTCGCGCAGCCGGCCGTGTACGCCTCCTGGAGCCGGGAGGCGGCCGGGTCGCCGCCGGCCTCGCGCCACTGTCCGTACCAGCGCTCCAGGGAGCGCAGTACGGCGCGCAGCAGCGTGTCGCGGTCCAGGGAGACGGCGTTCGCCAGCGCCAGCGACCCGGCCGTCGGTACGGGCAGTTCGTCGGCGCGCAGCGAGACGTTGAGGCCGACGCCCACCACGACCGCGTCGGCACCGGCGCGCTCCGCGAGGATGCCGCCCGCCTTGCGCTCCTCGCCGTCCACGGTCACCAGCAGGTCGTTCGGCCACTTGAGGGCGGTGTCCACGCCCGCCGCCCTGGCCAGCCCGGTCGCGACGGCGACCCCGGTCAGCAGCGGCAGCCAGCCGAGCCGCTCGACGGGAACCCCGGGGCCCGGCCTGAGGAGGACGGAGAAGAAGATCCCGGAGCGTGCGGGCGCCGACCAGCGCCGGTCGAGCCGTCCGCGTCCCGCCGTCTGCTCCTCGGCGACCAGCACCGCGCCCTCCGCCGCGCCGCCCGCCGCCCGTGCCGCCAGATCGGTGTTGGTGGATCCGGTCGCCTCGACCACGTCGAGCGAGGTCCACAGCCCGCCGGGCAGGATCAGGCCGCGGCGCAGCGCGCGCAGGCCGAGCGGCGGGCGTTCGAGGTCGGTCCAGCGGCCGGGGTGGGGCCGGTCCGGGGGGTTACCCGGATGGTTATGGGGCTCCGTCATGCAAGCCACCCTAGGTGTGGCAAACGCCGCACTGCCGAACGGTATCCACGCCGATACGCTACGGATCAGTAGCAACCGCGCGTTGGCGCACGCCGCATCACACCCGTGACCCGCAGGGAGCCGCATCCCGATGTCCGAGCCGGAAACAGCCCAGGGAACCACCGCCCGAACCAGCGCTCACACCACCGCGGGCAAGCTCGCGGACCTCCGGCGCCGTATCGACGAAGCCACGCACGCCGGCTCCGCGCGCGCCGTGGAGAAACAGCACGCGAAGGGGAAGTTGACCGCCCGGGAACGGATCGGTCTCCTCCTGGACGAGGGGTCCTTCGTCGAGCTGGACGAGTTCGCCCGGCACCGCTCGACCAACTTCGGCATCGAGACGAACCGCCCGTACGGGGACGGTGTCGTCACCGGCTACGGCACGGTCGACGGCCGCCCCGTCTGCGTCTACTCGCAGGACTTCACCATCTTCGGCGGCTCGCTCGGCGAGGTGTACGGCGAGAAGATCGTGAAGGTCATGGACTTCGCGATGAAGACCGGCTGCCCGATCATCGGCATCAACGACGGCGGTGGCGCCCGTATCCAGGAGGGCGTGGTCGCGCTCGGCCTGTTCGCGGAGATCTTCCGCCGCAATGTGCACGCCTCGGGCGTCGTGCCGCAGATCAGTCTGATCGTCGGCCCGTGCGCGGGAGGCGCGGTCTACTCCCCGGCGATCACCGACTTCACGGTGATGGTCGATCAGACGTCGCACATGTTCATCACCGGGCCCGACGTCATCAAGACGGTGACGGGCGAGGACGTCGGCTTCGAGGAGCTGGGCGGCGCCCGTACGCACAACACGACCTCCGGCGTCGCGCACCACATGGCGGGCGACGAGAAGGACGCCGTCGAGTACGTCAAGTCCCTGCTCTCGTACCTGCCGTCGAACAACCTCTCCGAGCCGCCCGCCTTCCCCGAGGAGGCCGAGCTGGAGACGACGGACGAGGACCGCGAGCTGGACACGCTGATCCCGGACTCCGCGAACCAGCCGTACGACATGCACACCGCGATCGAACGGGTACTGGACGAAGGCGAGTTCCTGGAGACGCAGGCGCTCTTCGCGCCGAACATCATCACGGGCTTCGGCCGGGTCGAGGGCTTCCCGGTCGGCATCGTCGCCAACCAGCCGATGCAGTTCGCGGGGTGTCTGGACATCAACGCCTCGGAGAAGGCGGCGCGGTTCGTGCGGACGTGCGACGCGTTCAACGTGCCGGTGCTGACGTTCGTGGACGTCCCCGGCTTCCTGCCCGGCGTCGACCAGGAGTACGGCGGCATCATCCGGCGCGGCGCCAAGCTGATCTACGCGTACGCCGAGGCCACCGTCCCGCTGATCACGGTGATCACCCGCAAGGCGTTCGGCGGCGCGTACGACGTGATGGGCTCCAAGCACCTGGGCGCCGACCTCAACGTCGCCTGGCCGACGGCGCAGATCGCCGTGATGGGCGCGCAGGGCGCGGTGAACATCCTGCACCGCCGGACGATCGCCGCCGCCGGCGACGAAGAGGCGCAGGACACACGGCGCGCCGAGCTGATCCAGGAGTACGAGGACGCCCTGCTCAACCCGTACGTGGCGGCCGAGCGCGGCTACGTGGACGCGGTGATCATGCCGTCGGAGACCCGGGCCCACATCGTGAAGGGGCTGCGTCAGCTCCGTACGAAGCGCGCGAGCCTGCCGCCGAAGAAGCACGGCAACATCCCCCTGTAGTCCCGCCTCCCCGACGGAAGGGAACTGACGGTGATCAAAGTCGTACGGGGCAACCCGACCCGCGAGGAGCTGGCCGCCGCGCTGGCGGTGGTCCAGGCCCGCGCCGCCGCGGTGGAGAGCGCCCCGCCCGGCGCGGCCGAACCCAGGGCCGCGTGGTCCGCCCCCGACCGCATCGCCCGGGGCAGGATGCCGCGCCCCGGGCCGCGCGCGTGGGCCAGGACGTACTGGCCGGGCTGAGGCACCCGCCCGGCAGATGCGTCCGGTGCTTGAGTACACGTACTCAGGCGCCGGGCGCCCGTCCGCCGGAGTATCGAGACATGTTGTGGTCCGATCCCGAGAACAGGCCGCCCAAGGAGCTGCGCGACGCACAGTGCATGATGCGCCGGGCGGGGATCCTGCTCGCCCTGGCGATGGTGCTGGCGATGCTCGTACTCGGCCTGCACTGACCGGCCCCGGGGCGGGCCCTTCCGTACAGCCCGTCGGCATCCGTCGCCACCCGTCGGCGCACCCGCCGACGCGGGCCGCCGCCCGCTCCGTACCATGACCGGCATGAACGCTCAGCGACGCCGCCTCGTCCTCGCCTCCGCCTCCCCCGCCCGGCTCGGACTGCTGAAGCAGGCCGGACTCGCGCCCGAGGTGGTCGTCAGCGGCGTCGACGAGGACGCGCTCTCCGCGCCGACCCCCGCCGAACTGGCGCTCGTCCTCGCCGAGGCCAAGGCCACCACCGTGGCGGCGCTCCCCGAGACCGCCGGGGCGCTGGTCGTCGGCTGCGACTCCGTGCTCGAACTCGACGGCGAGGCGCTCGGCAAGCCCGCCGACGCCGCCGAGGCCACCCTCCGCTGGAAGGCGATGCGCGGCCGTACGGGGATCCTGCGGACCGGCCACTGCGTGATCGACACCGCGACCGGCCGCCGGGCCGGCGAGACCGCGTCGACCACGGTCCACTTCGGCACCCCGAGCGACGCCGAGATCGCCGCGTACGTCGCCTCCGGCGAACCGCTGCACGTCGCGGGGGCGTTCACGCTCGACGGTCTCTCGGCCCCCTTCGTCGACTCGATCGAGGGCAGCCACGGCAATGTCGTCGGCCTGTCGCTGCCGCTGCTGCGCACGCTGCTCCTGGCGCACGGCGTGACGATCACCGACCTCTGGGCCTGAGAAGCTCCCGCCCCTCCCGGCGTCAGGCGGGCGCCGGGCCCTGCGTGGCGCGCTTCTCCTCGTCCGGTGCCTGCTCCGCGGGCCGGGGCCCGGCCTCGTACGCCACCAGCACCAGCACCACCAGCCCCACGATCGTCATCATCACCGCGAAGGCCGTCCAGCCCACCAGACCGACCGTCAGCGCGCCCAGTACGGCGTGCACCACGGCGCAGGTGATCAGCACGATCCGCCCGAGGCGGCCGGGGGCCCGGTTCCGTAGCGCCGTACGCGCCAGGATCGCCGCGCACCCCACGAGGTAGAGCCCGAAGACACCGCCCATCGCCCACGTCCCGGCGAACATCGCGTCGGTGTCCAGGCCGGCCAGGGACATCCGCTGGTGGTCGACGACCGTGGCCAGGATGCCGTTGACGAAGACGATGCCGACCGCCTCCAGCACCAGCACGATCGCGGCCAGCCAGGCCACCGGTCCCCGGGCCACGGCCCCCACCCTCTTCCCCTGTTTTCACCTGTTACCAGCAGTACGTTCGCCATCGCGCACGGTACGCACCGGTGAACCCGGGGACAAGGGCCCGGGCCAAGGCAAAGAATCTTGCCGCCATTCGTAGAGACTCCACAAAGAATCGCGATCGGCGGAGGGTCAGTCCGACAGAGAGCTGGACCACATCCGAGCGCTACTGTGCGACGGAGGATCGCGGCGTACCGTGGTGCCACAAGGGATTTCGCTCTCCGGGCGAGGATCGGAACACGCTCCGTACGGTGCAGCTCACCAGCGGGGACTGTTCGGCGGCGCGTGTCGGCAGTCCCTAAACTCAGCTTGTTTCAAGGAGGGAGCCATCGTGCGCAAGGTGCTCATCGCCAACCGTGGCGAAATCGCTGTCCGCGTAGCCCGTGCCTGCCGGGATGCCGGAATCGCGAGCGTAGCCGTCTACGCCGACCCGGACCGGGACGCGCTGCATGTCCGCGCGGCGGACGAGGCGTTCGCCCTGGGCGGTGACACCCCGGCGGCCAGCTATCTCGACATGGCCAAGGTGCTCCAGGCGGCGAAGGACTCGGGCGCGGACGCGGTCCACCCCGGCTACGGCTTCCTGTCCGAGAACGCCGAGTTCGCCCAGGCGGTCCTGGACGCGGGTCTGACCTGGATCGGCCCGCCCCCGCAGGCCATCCGCGACCTGGGTGACAAGGTCGCCGCCCGCCACATCGCGCAGCGCGCGGGCGCCCCGCTGGTGGCCGGCACCCCGGACCCGGTCTCCGGCGCCGCGGAGGTCGTCGCGTTCGCCGAGCAGCACGGGCTCCCCATCGCGATCAAGGCGGCCTTCGGCGGCGGCGGGCGTGGCCTCAAGGTCGCCCGTACGCTCGAAGAGATCCCGGAGCTGTACGACTCGGCGGTCCGCGAGGCCGTCGCCGCCTTCGGCCGCGGCGAGTGCTTCGTCGAGCGCTACCTCGACAAGCCCCGGCACGTCGAGACGCAGTGCCTGGCCGACGCGCACGGCAACGTGGTCGTCGTGTCGACCCGTGACTGCTCCCTCCAGCGCCGCCACCAGAAGCTGGTGGAGGAGGCCCCCGCGCCGTTCCTGACCCCCGAGCAGAACGCCCAGCTGTACGCGGCGTCCAAGGCGATCCTGAAGGAGGCCGGCTATGTCGGCGCCGGGACCGTCGAGTTCCTGGTCGGCACCGACGGCACGATCTCCTTCCTTGAGGTCAACACCCGGCTCCAGGTGGAGCACCCGGTGACCGAGGAGGTCACCGGACTCGACCTCGTACGCGAGATGTTCCGCATCGCGGACGGCGAGGAGCTGGGCTACGACGACCCGGCGGTACGCGGCCACTCCTTCGAGTTCCGGATCAACGGCGAGGACCCGGGCCGCGGCTTCCTCCCCGCCCCCGGCACGGTCACCACCTTCGCCGCGCCGTCGGGCCCCGGTGTCCGCCTCGACGCGGGTGTCGAGTCCGGCTCCGTGATCGGCCCGGCCTGGGACTCCCTGCTCGCCAAGCTGGTCGTCACCGGCGCCACCCGTGAGCAGGCGCTCCAGCGCGCGGCGCGCGCCCTGGACGAGTTCACCGTCGAGGGCATGGCCACGGCGCTGACCTTCCACCGCAAGGTGGTCACCGACCCGGCGTTCACCTCGGACCCGTTCACGGTCCACACCCGCTGGATCGAGACCGAGTTCGTCAACGACATCCCGGCCTTCGCCGCCCCGGCCGACGTGGACGCCGACGAGGAGCCGGGCCGCGAGACCGTGGTGGTCGAGGTCGGCGGCAAGCGCCTCGAAGTCTCGCTGCCGGTCAGCCTGGGCATGTCCCTGGCCCGTACGGGGCTGGCCGCGGGCGCCAAGCCCAAGCGCCGCGCGGCGAAGAAGTCGGCGTCGGCGGCGTCCGGCGACACCCTGGCCTCCCCCATGCAGGGCACCATCGTCAAGGTGGCCGTCGAGGAGGGCCAGGAGGTCAAGGAGGGCGATCTGATCGTCGTCCTGGAGGCCATGAAGATGGAGCAGCCCCTCAACGCCCACCGCTCCGGCACCGTCAAGGGCCTCGCGGCCGAGGTCGGCGCGTCGCTCACCTCCGGCGCGACCATCTGCGAGATCAAGGACTGACACCCCGCGCGTCCGGTGCGTTCACGGCGCAGGCCCCGCCCGATCCACGATCCTTTCCAGGATCCGGGCGGGGCCTGCGCCGTAGACTCACCGGGGAGACGGGGTGGCGACAGGAGGACCGCGCGATGGCCAGCAGTACGGCACACACGCCGCCACGGCCCATGCGCGCCGACGCGCGCCGCAACTACGAGCGGCTGCTCGGCGAGGCCCGCACCAGCTTCGCGGAGCACGGTACGGACACCTCGCTGGAGGACATCGCGCGGCGCGCGGGCGTGGGGATCGGCACGCTGTACCGGCACTTCCCCAATCGGCACGCGCTGCTGAACGCGGTCTTCCAGGAAGCGCTTGCCGACCTGCTCCAGCGCTCCGAAGACCTCGCGGAATCGGAGAGTCCGTGCCGCGCGCTGACGGAATGGCTGCGCGCCGTCATCACTCATGCGGGTGAGTATCAGGGGCTCTCGCGGGCGCTCATGTCGGCGTCGAACGACGAGAGTTCTGCGCTGTCGGAGTGCAGCGGCCCGATGCGCGAGGCGGGCGCGCGCCTGCTGCTGCGGGCGCAGGAATCGGGAGACGTGCGGACGGGCGTCTCCATCAGGGATCTGCTCCAGCTCACGAACGCGATCGCGCTGGCGGCGGAGCAGTCACCGGACGACCCGGAGCTGGCGGACCGCCTGCTCACGCTGACGCTGACGGGCCTCAAAGCCTCGTAAGGCCCCGCCTCGCGTCCCGCCCGGCCCGCGCCGCCGGGCTCCGACGGCCGCCCCCTGCCGGATACCGGACCACCGGACTGCCGGACTACCGGGCTACCGGCGCCGAAGGTCCGCCACCCGAGCCCTCTCGCCCGCCTCCTGCGGCCCCAACGGGCCTCCCGCACCCCGGAGTTGCCCGCCGGGCCCACCAGGCCCCGCGCCGGGCCCGGCCGTGTGCGTACGGCGCTGTCCTGGCAGTGGTACGTCACGACGGCCCCGGCTGCCCGGCGGCATCACATCGCTCCCGGCACCACCGGCCGCACCGTCCGCGCCACCGGCCGCGGCGCTGTTCCCCGTACCGGCCACCGAGACCCGTACGCCCTGGTCGGCCAGTGCCTGGAGCTCCGCCCCCGCGCGGTCGTCGTGCGCGGGCGGCTCGTCGGTCACCAGCCGGCTGATGAGGTCGGTGGGCACCGTCTGGAACATCGTGTCGGCGCCGAGCTTCGTGTGGTCGGCGAGCACCACGACCTCCGCCGCGGCCTGCACCAGCGCGCGGTCGACGCTCGCCGAGAGCATGTTGGACGTGGACAGCCCGCGCTCGGCGGTCAGTCCGCTCCCGGAGAGGAACGCGCGGGTGACCCGCAGCCCCTGGAGGGACTGCTCGGCCCCGCTGCCGACCAGCGCGTAGTTCGAACCGCGCAGCGTGCCGCCGGTCATGACGACTTCGACGCGGTTGGCGTGGGCGAGGGCCTGAGCGACCAGCAGGGAGTTGGTGACGACGGTCAGACCGGGGATCCGCGCGAGCCGGCGGGCCAGCTCCTGCGTGGTCGTACCGGCGCCGACGACGACGGCCTCGCCCTCTTCGACGAAGCTCGCGGCGAGGTCGGCGATGGCGGTCTTCTCCGCCGTCGCGAGATGGGACTTTTGCGGAAAGCCGGATTCTCGCGTGAATCCACCCGGCAGTACCGCACCGCCGTGCCGGCGGTCGAGGAGCCCTTCTGCCTCCAGCGCCCGCACATCGCGCCGTACGGTCACTTCGGAGGTCTGGACGACGCGGGCGAGCTCACGGAGCGACACGGCCCCGTTGGCGCGCACCATTTCAAGGATCAATTGGCGACGTTCTGCAGCGAACACGAAACTGACAGTAACCCCAATGACCGTCTGCTTTCAGCAGTTTGCGCCGAATAACAGAAGTTGTGCACGAACGAACACGCCTGATGGTATAGAGGCAGCATGCCCGCTCGGGCACGCCGCAAAGCCCGCAGAAAGGGCTTACGGGCGGGGCGTGCGCCCGACCGGGGCTGGAGGGGCCGACGGGGCTCCCGGGACGGACGGGGCCTGCGGGCGCCGGGCAGACTCCGGGGACGCACGGGGGGACAGGGGCCGACGGGCCGGCCAGGACGAGGTCGGGGCTGCCGCGGAGGGTCCGTTCCGCCTCCACAGCAGCCCCGACCTCGTGCTCGGCGCCTCAGGCTTCCCGGATACCGGGCGCCGTCTCAGTTCTCGTCGGCCGTCTTCCGCGTGTGCAACTGCCGCGCCACCTCAGCGATCGATCCCGACAGGGACGGATAGACCGTGAACGCATTCGCGATCTGCTCGACCGTCAGGTTGTTGTCGACGGCGAGCGCGATGGGGTGGATCAGCTCACTCGCGCGCGGCGCGACGACCACACCGCCCACCACGATGCCCGTACCGGGACGGGCGTAGAGCTTGACGAAGCCGTCCCTGATGCCCTGCATCTTCGCGCGCGGGTTGCGCAGCAGCGGCAGCTTGACGACGCGCGCGTCGATCTTCCCGCCGTCGATGTCCGCCTGGCTGTAGCCGACGGTGGCGATCTCCGGGTCGGTGAAGACGTTCGAGGAAACGGTCTTGAGGTCGAGCGGCGCGACCGCGTCGCCCAGGAAGTGGTACATCGCGATCCGTCCCTGCATGGCCGCGACCGAGGCGAGCGCGAAGATCCCGGTGACGTCACCGGCCGCGTAGACGCCGGGCGCCGAGGTGCGGGAGACCCGGTCGGTCTTGATGTGGCCCGAGTCCTTGACCAGGACCCCGGCCTCCTCCAGGCCCATGCCCGCGGTGTTCGGGATCGCGCCGACGGCCATCAGGCAGTGCGTACCCGAGATGACCCGGCCGTCGGAGAGCGTCACCTCGACGCGGTCGCCGACCCGCTTGGCGGACTCGGCGCGGGAGCGCGACATGACGTTCATGCCGCGGCGCCGGAAGACGTCCTCCAGCACGGCGGCGGCGTCCGGGTCCTCGCCGGGCAGCACCCGGTCGCGGGACGAGACGAGCGTGACCCGGGAGCCCAGCGCCTGGTACGCGCCGGCGAACTCGGCGCCGGTGACGCCGGAGCCGACCACGATCAGCTCCTCGGGCAGCTCGTCGAGGTCGTACACCTGCGTCCAGTTGAGGATCCGCTCGCCGTCCGGCAGCGCGTCCGGGATCTCGCGCGGGTGGGCGCCGGTGGCGATCAGGACGGCGTCGGCGGTGAGGGACTCCTCCGTGCCGTCGGCCGTGGTCACGACGACCTGGCGCGAGCCGTCCATGGCCTGCCGGCCCGCGAGCCGGCCCCGGCCGCGCATGACGCGGGCGCCCGCGCGGGTGACGGAGGCCGTGATGTCGTGGGACTGGGCGAGCGCGAGCCGCTTCACACGCCGGTTGACCTTGCCGAGATCGACGCCGACCACGCGGGCGGCCTGCTCCGAGGGAGTGTCGTCGGCGACGATGATGCCCAGTTCCTCGTACGAGGAGTCGAAGGTGGTCATCACCTCGGCGGTCGCGATGAGGGTCTTGGACGGTACGCAGTCGGTGAGCACCGACGCCCCGCCGAGTCCGTCGCAGTCGACGACGGTCACCTCGGCACCGAGCTGGGCGCCGACCAGCGCCGCCTCGTATCCGCCGGGTCCGCCACCGATGATCACGATCCGGGTCACGAAAAAGTCCGCCTCGCGTTGTCAACCCGGCCCGTCTGCCACCCCGGCCGGGGTTCCGGGGGGTGCCCCGGGGGATGCAGTACGTACTCCATTGTCCCGCACGCTTCAAGTAGCTTCGCCCCGGGTCCCTCCATCCGGGCGCCGGGCCCGACGCGCCGTCTCCCACCTGGGTCGCGTACGGTCCCCACCCGCGCCCGCGGCACGCCCGGGGCTCCGCCGGGCTCCGTGCGCAGGGCCCACGCGCCCTGCCCCGCTCGGACCCGTGCACCGGCGGCCACGGCCACACCTCCCGTACCCTCAATCCCATGTCGCTCTACGCCGCGTACGCCGGCAACCTCGACGCGCGGCTCATGACCCGCCGCGCCCCGCACTCCCCGCTGCGCGGCACCGGCTGGCTCAACGGCTGGCGGCTCACCTTCGGCGGGGAACAGATGGGCTGGGAGGGCGCGCTCGCCACGATCGTGGAGGCGCCCCGCTCACAGGTCTTCGTCGCGCTGTACGACCTGGCGCCGATGGACGAGGACTCCATGGACCGCTGGGAGGGCGTGGGCCTCGACATCTACCGGCGGATGCGCGTACGGGTGCACACCCTGGACGGCGAGGAACCGACCTGGCTGTACGTCCTGAACGGTTACGAGGGCGGGCTGCCCTCGGCGCGCTACCTGGGCGAACTGGCCGACGCGGCGGAGTCGGCGGGGGCGCCGCACGACTACGTGATGGAGCTGCGCAAGCGCCCCTGCTGAGGCGAGGGACCACGCGGACGGGACCGGTCCAGCGGGACGGCTCCGTAGGAGGGGACGGCCCCGCACGACGGATCGGATCCGCACGGGGCGGGAGGGCCCCGCACGACGCGGCAGACCCGATCGGCGGGACCCGCCGGCCCGAATTCCGCGCGACGGGCCGAATCCGCGCGGCGAGCCTGATCCGCGCACCGGCAGGACAGATCCGGCCAACCTCACCCCCGCACCTGCCCTGAAAGGGCCCCGGTCCCCCTTCCTCCCGGCCCTTTCGTCTCCTTTCGCCGGAAACAGCAACACAACGATATGGAGACCGTGCCTAATACATCTACGCGCGTAGGGCATGACCGGCTACCCTCGTCCGCGTGAACGCATCTGTTATTCCGGCCAACGCCGACGGACCCGCCGACCCCCTTGCCGCCGCCGACGCCGCCGCCGCCCGGCTGCGCGAGCTGACCGGCGCCGAGACCCATGACGTCGCCCTGGTGATGGGTTCCGGCTGGGCGCCGGCCGTCGACGCGCTCGGCGCGCCCGAGGCCGAGTTCCCCGTGACCGAGCTGCCCGGCTTCCCGCCGCCGGCCGTGGAGGGCCACGGCGGCCGGATCCGCTCGTACCGCATCGCCGAGAAGCGCGCCCTGGTCTTCCTCGGCCGTACGCACTACTACGAGGGCCGCGGCGTCGCCTCCGTCGCGCACGGCGTCCGTACGGCCGTCGCCGCGGGCTGCAAGACCATCGTCCTGACCAACGGCTGCGGCGGCCTGCGCGAGGGCATGCGCCCCGGCCAGCCCGTGCTGATCAGCGACCACATCAACCTGACGGCCGTCTCCCCGATCGTCGGCGCGAACTTCGTGGACCTGACGGACCTGTACTCCCCGCGGCTGCGCGCGCTGTGCAAGGAGATCGACCCGGAGCTGGAGGAGGGGGTGTACGTCCAGTTCACCGGACCGCACTACGAGACCCCCGCCGAGATCAACATGGTCCGCGCGATGGGCGGCGACCTCGTCGGCATGTCCACCGTCCTGGAGGCCATCGCGGCCCGCGAGGCGGGCGCCGAGGTCCTGGGCATCTCCCTGGTCACCAACCTGGCGGCGGGCATCTCGGGCGCCCCCCTCAACCACGAGGAAGTCCTTCAGGCGGGCCGCGACTCGGCCACCCAGATGGGCGCGCTGCTGACGCGGGTGCTGGACCGCATCTGACCCGACCGTCCCCTTCCCCTCGCCCCACCCGCCGAAGACGCCACCCGCAGGAGCAGGCCCATGCACCGGATCGCGCACCAGGACCCCGCCCACCAGGACCTCCTCGTCCGCGCCAAGACCTGGCAGGCCGAGGACCCGGACAGCGAGACCCGTGAGGAACTGGGCGAACTCATCGAAGGCGCCGACGCCGGTGATCTCGACGCCCTGGCGGAACGGTTCGCGGGGACGCTCCAGTTCGGTACGGCCGGGCTGCGCGGCGAGCTGGGCGCCGGGCCGATGCGGATGAACCGCGCCGTGGTCATCCGCGCCGCGGCCGGCCTCGCCGCGTACCTGAGGGCGCGGGGCGACGGGGACGGCCTGGTGGTCGTCGGGTACGACGCCCGCTACAAGTCCGCCGACTTCGCGCGGGACACCGTGGCCGTGATGACCGGCGCCGGCCTGCGCGCCGCCCTGCTGCCCCGGCCGCTGCCCACGCCCGTGCTGGCCTTCGCCGTACGGCACCTCGGGGCCGTCGCCGGCGTGGAGGTCACCGCCAGCCACAACCCGCCCCGCGACAACGGCTACAAGGTCTACCTGGGCGGCGACTCGGGTGGCTCGCAGATCGTGCCGCCCGCCGACGCGGAGATCGCCGCCCGGATCGACGCGGTGGGCCCGCTGGACACGGTGGACCGCCCGGAGTCCGGCTGGGACGTCCTCGGCGACGAGGTCCTGGCCGCGTATCTGGCCCGTACGGACGCGGTCCTCACCCCCGGTTCCCCGCGCACCGCGCGCGTCGTCCACACGGCGCTGCACGGCGTCGGTACGGAGACGCTGCTCGCGGCCTTCGCCCGCGCCGGCTTCCCCGCGCCCGTCCCCGTACCGGAGCAGGCGGAGCCCGATCCGGCCTTCCCGACGGTCGCGTTCCCCAACCCGGAGGAGCCGGGCGCGATGGACCTGGCCTTCGCCACCGCCCGCCGCGTCCGCCCCGACCTGATCATCGCCAACGACCCGGACGCGGACCGCTGCGCGGTGGCCGTCCCCGACGCTTCGGCCGACGGGGGGTGGCGGATGCTGCGCGGCGACGAGGTCGGCGCGCTGCTGGCCGCGCACCTCGTCGCCCGGGGCGTGACGGGCACGTTCGCCGCGTCGATCGTCTCGTCCTCCCTCCTCGGCCGGATCGCCGCCGCCGCGGGGCTCGGTCACGAGGAGACACTGACCGGTTTCAAGTGGATCGCGCGCGCCGAGGGCCTGCGGTACGGGTACGAGGAAGCGCTCGGCTACTGCGTCGACCCCGACGGCGTACGTGACAAGGACGGCATCACGGCGGCGCTGCTCGTGGCCGAACTGGCCTCGGAGCTGAAGGAGTCGGGCCGCGACCTCACCGACCTGCTGGACGACCTGGCCGTGGCGCACGGCCTGCACGCCACGGACCAGCTCTCCGTCCGCGTCCAGGACCTGTCCGTGATCGCCGACGCCATGCGCCGGCTGCGCGAGCACCCGCCGGTGGAGCTGGCGGGCCTGCGGGTCTCGGCCGCCGAGGACCTGTCCACCGGCACGGGCGCGCTCCCCCCGACGGACGGCCTGCGCTACCACCTGGACGGCGCGTACCGCGCACGCGTCATCGTCCGCCCGAGCGGCACGGAACCGAAGCTCAAGTGCTACCTGGAGGCCGTGATCCCCGTCGCCGACGCCTCGGCACTGCCCACGGCCCGTACGACGGCGGCGGAGCTGCTGTCGGCCCTGAAGCGGGACCTGTCGGAGACGGCCGGCATCTGACGCCCACCGCGTCGTCCCCTCCGGACATCTACGCGGCTGCCACGGCCACCGGCGAACAGGCGCCGACGTCACACGAAAACGGTCAAGTGGCGCCTCCCTCCGACGGAAACCTCGCGCGCCCGACCATCGCGAACGGCGTGGCGGCACGACGGGCTATGGCGGTCACGCGAGTGCGACAGTTGGTCAGCTTGAGCGACACTGCATCAATGAGTTCCCGCCCTCGCCCGAGGCCGTACGAACAAGCCGTGCGCCACGTCGCGGAGCAGTCGTCCGGAGACCCCGTGGATCCAGCGCTGCGCGTGACCCTCAATTTTCATCCGGACCGTCTGGCACGGGACAAGCCGATCCTCGATGCCCTGGCCAAGGACGGCATCTACCGCTCGCAGTTCGTCACAGGCACGAGCAACGGGGGACTGACCGCCCACCCGGGCGGTGACCGGTGGCGCTGGGAGAGCCGGATCTTCGGCAGGGCGTACGACGTGGCGCCTGCGGAGGAACGACCGGTCTATGGAGCGTTGAACTTCCGTCGCAAGCCGGTCGGTGGCGCGCCGCGTTTCGGCTCCGCCCACTTTCGGCTGACCGCCGAAACGCTGACGAGGACCACGTTCTGCTATCCGGACAGTTTCCTGGAGCCGTCGGCCTTCGGCATCGCAGCGCGCATGCCGCTGATCGAACTCGCCGAGGCTGACAAACAGGACGCGCTCGACGACTACATCGAGGCACAAGTGCACGGACCAGTCAGGCTGAGCCGAGATGTGGAGGCCGTGGTCCTGGATCCCTGCTATCGCGGCACGGCCGTGGAGACCTCGGCTCGGAGGCTTCCCTGCCCGGTCGAATGGCACCCCGGATTCAGCCTCGCCGTCGAAGAACTCCGGTGCCACCCCGACTATCGCGGGCCGGAATACATCGACCTGGGAACCGAGATCGCAACAGCGGGGAGGATCGACCCTCGCGCCGTCGGGGAGGCCGCCCGCGCCGGCCGCCACGACGAGCAAGCGCTCAAACGTGTGTGGCACTACGTGGCGCGCTTCGGGGAGCTCCTGAAGCCCGCTACCGAGCCAGCACTGCGGGCGCCGGCGGAAGCAGACGCGACCTGATGTCCCCGTGAAGGAGATGGTGCTGACGGGGGAACTGCGGGAGCTCTTCTGGATCGTGACGCCACCGATCCGGACACCTCAGAAAGGTGATGGCCCGCGAAGAGCGGACGGCTGACGGTACGCGCCCGATCACGCCCCGATCGGCTTGGTCGCCGCCTCAGCGAACGGGCCGTCTCGCAGCCAGTCATCGAACACGGCACAGTCCGTCGCAGCGAGGCCGGTCATGGAATCCACGCGGTGGAGGAGCGCGGGCCCTTGGTGGTGCATGGACACCCAGGCACGATCAGGGTCGGTGATCTCGTCGTCGACCCAGATGAACGGCCGCCCCGCCGCAGCGTCGACCAGCGCCCGCGTCTTCCAGTGCAACCCGCCCGCCATGTCCTCCGCCGGCGCGTCCGGCAGATCCGTCACCGGCAACCCGGGCAGCCCGAGCAGCGGGGCTATCACCTCGTTGGCATCGTGCATCCAGGCGGTGGCCCACATCAGGACACAGGGCAACGCCAGCAAACGCGGCCCGAGGGAGAGGTCCATCTTCGCCAACTGAGGATTGGACACCTTCTGCCAGCCCTCCCACTCCTCTCGATCCGCCGGCAGTCGCCCTCCGCCATAGGGCAGAAGCGTTCCGTCAACGTCCAGGAAGAGCAGCGGACGCTCCGCGTGACCGGTCAGAGTTCGGTTCCTTCGGGGATGAGGTGGTCGTACTGGCCGGCCTTGACGGCGAGTATGTGCGCCAGCATCTCCTTGTCGGTGAAACGGAGAGCACCGTCCAGGTCGCGGCGCTTGGTGTCGCCGAAGGCGACGCCGCCGTTGATGGGCATGATCTGGACGCAGGTCTCGGCCGAGCCGTTGCTGAAAGAGGACTTCTCCCACTCGCCGCTGAGCGCTGCGGCGTACAGGTCATCCTTTTCGTTACTCACGGGAGTTCCTTCTCGATCTCTTCGATACGTCGGATGGTCGCTTCTGCATCCAGTGTGTGGGTGCTCGCGTCAGCGAATCTACGGCGGGCACGCCGGACTTCAGCAGGCTCCTCCACAAGAGTGTCACCGCCTACTCGCTCCTGCGACACAACGCTTCGGTTGTCGGCCCCAGGGAAGTCGATAATAGAGAACAGAGACACTGCGATGCTCGGAGCTCCTGCGGAGAAGGGAATCATCCTCAGGGTGATGTTCTGCTGCCTGGCGCACGACACCAAGTGTCGTAGCTGCGCGCGCATGACATCCGATCCGCCCACCATCGCCCGGAGTGCCGACTCCAGACAGATGGCATCCACGGTGAGGGGATTTCGGCGAGTGAGCACTTCCTGCCGCTTCAATCGCGCTTCGACGAACGCCTCGCGGTACTCAGCACTCTCATGTTTCTGTCCGAAGGCAACGATCGCTTCGATGTATTCACGCGTTTGAAGCAGCCCCGGCACATACGTACCCGAGTGCACGAAGAGACGTTCCGCAGCGTCTTCAAGCGAGAAGTAGCGGTATGAGTCGCCGGTGAAGACAGCCTGGATCTCCGGGCGTTCGTACCATGCACGACCGTACGACCGGCCCTGCTCAATCGTGGCGATGATGCCCGCACGGTCCTCGGGCGTCACCCTGTAGAGCTTGAGCAACTTGGGAAGTTGCTCATCGGTGGGGAACGCCTTGCCACGCTCGATCTTGCCCACGGTGTACCGCGAGACACCAAGCGCCTCTCCGGCCGCACCTTGCTGGAGACCCGCTTCCGTGCGCAGGCGCTGGAGTTCCTCGCCCACCCGGCGCATGGCGAAGATCGCGTTTGCGTTGACGCTGACAGCCACGGGCTTCCCTTCGAACGGCGTGGTCTCCCGACGCCGCCAGAGTATCGCTCAGGCGCTCACCCTATGACTCTCCGGGTTGGCGTTCATACACTGGGTTGCACATTGCGCGTCACGTGACACAGACTGTCGGAAGCACACCACGAACACATTCAACCGTGGTGCGCAGTCCTCGTCATGCGCGGCCTGGAACATCCCGGGCCCGTGATCAAGGGGTGTGGGCCATGAGCCAACTCGACCAGCGTGGTTACGTCTTGGCAGTTGAGCGCTATCCCTGTACGGCGGTTGCCGTGCCCGAGGCCCGCGCCATAGCGGCCCGTGCCTACGCGCCGTACCCCTGGGTGGACCACGACACGGTCAAGCTGCTGGTCAGCGAGACCGCGACCAATGCGGTACTGCACGCCGGCGGGGGCGGGTTCGATCTGATTTGCCATTCGCCCGTGGGCAGTTCGATCCAGATCGAGCTGCACGACCGGTCCAAGTCCGAGCCGACGCGCCGCGTGGCCACCGCAGGGGACAGCCATGGCAGAGGGCTTGAGCTGCTCGACATCCTCGCCCCCGGATGGTTCGTCGTCACCACGCTGACCGGCAAGAGCCTGATCTTCACCCTGGAGGCCACCGCATGCCCGGCCGACCCGACGGCTCCACCGCCGCCCTCGTCCCGACCAACCGCCCCCTGACCCGCGACGACCCGGCCTACCTGCGCTTGCTCAAGCTGGTGCTGGCGGGTCTGGGCGGCGCCGTCCCGCTGGAGGCCGATGACGACATGGCCGACGAGACGTTCCCGACGCGCACCGGCTGAAAGAGGAGCTGGCCCTGCCCGGGCCGCCGGGTTGACCTTGCCGCTGGCGGCAGGGTCGCACGATGACCGGCATGGAGATCACCACGCCGCAGAGCAGCAGGATCGTCGTCGTCACCGGAGCCGGCACCGGCATCGGGCGGGCGACGGCCCACGCCTTCGCCACCGAGGGCGCCCACGTGGTCGCGATCGGCCGCCGAAGCGAACCGCTCGAAGAGACGGCCGCCGGACAGGACCGGATCACACCACTGATCGCCGACATCACCGCCGAGGGCGGGCCTGAGCGAATCGCGCACGTGCGGTCGGCGGACGCTTGACGAAAGCCGGGCCACCCCACTCCACTACCGCGTGCCCCGCAGGGCGAACCGACCGGCAAGCCTGGAACGGACGCGATGGACATCGGAGTTTCCCAGGGGACCCCTCCCCCGCCCCTCCCCACGCCTTTCACAGCGGTGGAGGGGGTGTGGGTCAAGGGTGGAGCGCAGCGGAATCGGCGAAGCCGACGCGACAAAGGAGCGCCCTTGACGCACACCCCGGAACCGCGATCATCGAACCCAGGAGGGGGCGGACCGCCCGCCACCACCCACCACCGGCCCACCCCGACAAACCCCCGCGCCCCGCGCCCCGACAGACCCCGCAGGTCCACCCGGCCACCCGGCCCGCAAGGCCCCCAGGCCCTCAGCCCACCAGGAGCAGCACCAGCAGGACCACCAGGCCCGCTGCCGCCGGGGCGATGACCTCGTAGGCCCAGCGGACCACGGGGGCGCCCTGGGCGGTGGTGCGGTTGGCGGAGCGTTCGGCCAGGTCCCGGAGGTCGGCGGTGGTGCGGTCCGCCGTGGCCATTCTGGCCTGGTGGTCCGTGACGTCCACGTTGACCGTGGTCCTGCCGTGCGGGTCGTCGCCCGCCCTGCGGGTCTGCTGACGGGCGGAGCGCTTGCGCTGGCGCAGGGAGACGGGGACCGCCCAGAGCTGGAACTTCCCGTTGTCCCGCGTGAACGCCTCGCACGAGTACGAGGCCCGAATGTCCGTGACCGATCCCCAGGGCAGGTCGATCGTCCGGAACGGGTTCCTGATCCGGAGCCGGTCCGTGCCCGCGAAGACCGCCGGGCGCAGGGTGAAGGCGATGATCAGCGGTATGACGCAGAGCATCCCGGCGAGTGCCAGCCATGGTGTGCGGCCCGTGCCCCGGACGAGTGCGTCGATGCCGATCCACAGGACGAGCGCGAGCAGCAGGCCGCCGCCCACGATCCCGCCGCCCGACCGGAAGACACGGTCGGCGTAGGCCGGCTCGGCCTTCTCCGTCTTCTCCGTCTTCTCCGTCTTCTCGGCAGGATCCGCCGACGAGGCCGACCCGCTCGGCGCGTCCGGACCGCTCGGCCCTGCGGGTTCAGTCGGCCCGGCAGGGTCGCTCGACCCGGTCACCCCCCGCGCCGGCCGGCCGGCCTTCGGCCGCTCGCCCTCGGCGCCCGGGGCATCGCCGGGGGCGGCGTCCGGGGGGCTGCCAGGAGCAGCGCCGGACCCGGAGCCGTTCTCGGAGCCGGACCCGGAACCGGCCTCAGAACCGGAACCGGTCTCGGAACCGAACCCGGAGCCATTCTCGGTACCGGGCTCGGAACCGGATTCGGTACCGGGCTCGGAACCGGGCTCGGAACCGGGCTCGGAACCGGGCTCGGGCGCAGGGTCGGGGGCAGGGCTCGTCATACGTCCGATTCTGCCGTACGCCTCCGACAGGCGTGGCCCCCGCGTCCCCCGCCCCCGCCCGCCCGCCCGCGAGCGCCCCGCCCCGGGTCACAGGTCGGAAACAGCTCCTCCGCGGAACCTCACACCCCCTGTACAGGTCGCTACGCGCGTAGATATGCTCATCTGGTGACCATGCCCACCATCCCCCCCGCATTCGCTGACGTGACCACGTCCGACAGCACACTGCGCCGCTTCCTGCACGGGCTGCCCGGTGTCGACGCCGTCGGCCTGGAGGCCCGCGCCGCCGCGCTCGGTACGCGTTCGATCAAGACCACGGCCAAGGCGTACGCCATCGACCTGGCCATCTCCATGATCGACCTGACGACGCTCGAAGGCGCGGACACTCCCGGCAAGGTCCGGGCGCTCGCCGCCAAGGCCGTACGGCCCGATCCGACCGACCGTACGGCGCCCGCGACCGCGGCCGTCTGCGTCTACCCGGACATGGCGGAGACCGCGGTCGCCGCGCTCGCCGGGTCCGGGGTGAAGGTCGCCTCCGTCGCCACCGCCTTCCCGGCCGGCCGCGCCGCGCTCGGCGTGAAGCTCGCCGACACGCGCGACGCCGTCGCCGCGGGCGCCGACGAGATCGACATGGTCATCGATCGCGGCGCGTTCCTCGCGGGGCACTACCTGAAGGTGTACGAGGAGATCCGCGCCGTGAAGGAGGCGGCCGGGGCCGCCCGGCTCAAGGTGATCTTCGAGACCGGCGAGCTGTCCACGTACGACAACATCCGCCGCGCGTCCTGGCTCGGCATGATCGCGGGCGCGGACTTCATCAAGACGTCGACCGGCAAGGTCGGCGTCAACGCCACCCCCGCCAACACGCTCCTGATGCTGGAGGCCGTGCGCGACTTCCGCGAGCAGACCGGCGTACAGATCGGGGTGAAGCCCGCGGGCGGCATCCGTTCGACGAAGGACGCGGTCAAGTTCCTGGTGCTGGTCAACGAGACCGTGGGCGCGGACTGGCTGGACAACCACTGGTTCCGCTTCGGCGCGTCCAGTCTGCTGAACGACCTGCTGATGCAGCGTCAGAAGCTCAGCACCGGCCGGTACTCCGGCCCCGATTACGTCACGGTGGACTGAGGCAGAGATGGCATCCCAGAGCACACCCAAGAGCACGTCCCGGAACACCCCCGCGAACCCGTTCGTGTACGCGCCGGCCCCCGAGTCCCGCTCGGTCGTCGACATCGCACCCTCCTACGGGCTGTTCATCGACGGCGAGTTCGGCGAGGCGGCCGACGGCAAGGTCTTCAAGACCGTCAGCCCGTCCACCGAGGAGGTGCTGTCCGAGGTCGCCCAGGCCGGTGCCGACGACGTGGACCGCGCCGTGAAGGCCGCCCGTAAGGCGTTCGAGAAGTGGTCGGTCCTGCCCGGCGCCGAGCGGGCCAAGTACCTCTTCCGTATCGCGCGGATCATCCAGGAGCGTTCGCGCGAACTGGCCGTGCTGGAAACCCTCGACAACGGCAAGCCGATCAAGGAGACCCGCGACGCGGACCTCCCCCTGGTCGCCGCGCACTTCTTCTACTACGCGGGCTGGGCCGACAAGCTCGGTCACGCCGGCTACGGGGCGGATCCGCGCCCGCTCGGGGTCGCCGGGCAGATCATCCCCTGGAACTTCCCGCTCCTCATGCTCGCGTGGAAGATCGCTCCGGCGCTCGCCACCGGCAACACGGTCGTCCTGAAGCCCGCCGAGACGACCCCGCTCTCCGCGCTCTTCTTCGCCGACATCTGCCGGCAGGCCGGGCTGCCCAAGGGCGTCGTCAACATCATCACCGGCGACGGCACGACGGGCGCGGCGCTCGTCGGGCACCCGGGCGTCGACAAGGTCGCCTTCACCGGTTCGACCGCCGTCGGCAAGGCCATCGCCCGCGAGATCGCCGGTACGGGGAAGAGGGCCACGCTCGAACTGGGCGGCAAGGGCGCGAACATCGTCTTCGACGACGCCCCGGTCGACCAGGCCGTCGAGGGCATCGTCACGGGCATCTTCTTCAACCAGGGCCAGGTCTGCTGCGCGGGTTCGCGCCTCCTCGTCCAGGAGTCGGTCCACGACGAGGTGCTGGACGCGCTCAAGCGCCGGCTGTCCACGCTGCGCGTCGGCGATCCGCTGGACAAGAACACCGACCTCGGCGCGATCAACTCCGCCGAGCAGCTCGCCCGGATCCGGGCGCTGGCCGACATGGGTGAGGCGGAGGGCGCGGAGCGCTGGTCGCCCGCGTGCGAGCTGCCGTCGGCGGGCTACTGGTTCGCGCCGACGCTCTTCACCAATGTCACGCAGGCGCACACGATCGCCCGGGACGAGATCTTCGGCCCGGTGCTGTCGGTGCTGACGTTCCGTACGCCCGACGAGGCCGTGGCCAAGGCCAACAACACGCAGTACGGCCTGTCGGCGGGCATCTGGACGGAGAAGGGTTCGCGGATCCTCGCGGTCGCGAACAAGCTCCGGGCGGGTGTCGTCTGGGCCAACACGTTCAACAAGTTCGACCCGACCTCGCCCTTCGGCGGCTACAAGGAGTCGGGTTACGGCCGCGAGGGCGGTCGCCACGGCCTGGAGGCGTACCTCGATGTCTAAGGAATCCGCCGGAGCTGTCACCGGCCGTCTGAACGTGTTCAAGACCTACAAGCTGTACGTAGGGGGCAAGTTCCCCCGGAGCGAGAGCGGCCGGGTGTACGAAGTGACCGACTCAAAGGGCGCCTGGCTGGCCAACGCCCCGCTGTCCTCCCGCAAGGACGCCAGGGACGCGGTCGTCGCGGCCCGCAAGGCGTTCGGCGGCTGGTCGGGCGCGACGGCGTACAACCGGGGCCAGGTCCTCTACCGCGTCGCCGAGATGCTGGAGGGCCGCCGGGAGCAGTTCGTACGGGAGGTCGCGGAGGCCGAGGGGCTGTCGAAGCCGAAGGCGGCGGCCGTGGTGGACGCGGCGGTCGACCGCTGGGTCTGGTACGCGGGGTGGACGGACAAGATCGCCCAGATCGTGGGCGGGGCGAACCCGGTCGCGGGGCCGTTCTTCAACCTCTCCACGCCCGAGCCGAGCGGGGTCGTCGCTGTTCTGGCGCCGCGCGAGTCGTCGTTCCTGGGGCTGGTCTCGGTGATCGCGCCGGTGATCGCGACGGGCAACACGGCGGTCGTCGTGGCGAGCGAGACGTCCCCGTTGCCCGCGCTCTCGCTGGGCGAGGTGCTGGCCACGTCCGACGTGCCGGGCGGGGTGGTCAACATCCTCTCGGGCCGTACGGCGGAGATCGCGAAGCCGCTCGCCGCGCACCAGGACGTCAACGGGATCGACCTGACCGGCGCGGACGAGGCGCTGGCCAAGGAGCTGGAGATCGCCGCGGCCGACAACCTGAAGCGCGTACGGCGCCCCCGCCCGCAGGACGCCACGGGCGCCACGGACTGGACGGCCGACCCGGGCACGCGCCGGCTGACGGCCTTCCTGGAGACGAAGACGGTCTGGCACCCGACGGGCAGCCTGGGCGCGTCCGGCTCGGCGTACTGAATCGTCAACACGGAAGCCCTGTTTTCCCTCGTTTGAGCGGAAACAGGGCTTCCGTAATGCACAGAACTTGGCAGAATCGTACTCTTCTGTACATGACTGACAGCTACGCCATGACTGAAGCTCGCGCCAACTTGGGCACGCTGGTTCGCCGGGCGGCTCACTCTCGCGAACGGATCGCCATCACAGACCACGGACACGTCGCGGCCATACTGATCAACCCGCAAGATCTCGCGGATCTGGAGGACTCGCTCGCCCTGGCCGAGTACCGGTTGGAGAAGGAGCGCGGGACGCTGAAGCCGGGCATCCCGCACGCCGAAGTCCGACAGATGCTGGGGCTGGACAAGTGACCTACGAGATCATCTGGGAGCCGCGTGCGACGAACGCGGCTCTCCGCTTCCTCAAGGACGACCCGGTCGGGCTCTCCGCCATGTACGAGGCTGTGGATTCGCTCGCGACAGAACCGCGCCCGAGCGGCTCAGTCGCGTATGGATAGGCCGATGAGCGACGCTTACACATCGGCGACTACCGAGTCCTGTACGTGATCGACGAGGGAGTCATCCGAATCCTTGTCACCCATCTCGGCCGCACTCCCTGACACCGCTCACCCCGGCAGCACTCCCGCCACCTGGCCCACCGCCTGACCCACCAGCGGCATGTCCTTGAGCGAGCCGCTCCCCTTGGCCAGCGGGTCGGTGAGCGAGGCCGTGGAGATCGGCTTGAAGTCGGCCACCTGGGTGGCCACCGCGTTGTCCAGCGGGTCCACGCCCGTGCCGGCCAGGGGGTTGAGCTTGAGGGATGTGACCGGGTTCAGGGCGCCCGCCACCCCGTAGCCGAGTGCGCCGGTGAGGGCCTGGCCCGCCGCCTGGCCCGATTCGGCGATCTGCGTCTCCGTGTCGGACGAGGAGGCGGGAGCGGGCGCCGGGGCCGCGTGGGCCGCCGCGCCGCCCAGACCGAGGGCCGCGCCCGCCGCCGTGAGAGTCAGGCCGGCGCGCAGCAGGGTGCGGCGCTGGGCGGGGGGAAGTGCGTGACGTGCCATGGGATGTCCTGCCTCGCCGGGGCGTACAAGCCGGGTTGATGGTTTCCGTGATCGAAACGGCACTCAGCGTAGTCGACCCTCGGCGGGTGATGCCAATAAACCCGCCAAATCGACCGCGGGAACTCGCCTGATCGCCCCCAGGGGTTCACCGGCCGGACGGATGCCGCACACTGGTGTCCCGTGAGCTCTCCCTCTCTTCCGTCCCGAGTCGTGCTGCTCGCGGGGCCGTCAGGCTCCGGCAAGTCGTCTCTCGCCGCCCGTACGGGGCTGCCCGTGCTGCGCCTCGACGACTTCTACAAGGAGGGCGACGACCCGACGTTGCCCCTGGTCCCCGACAGCGCGGACATCGACTGGGACTCCGTACGGTCCTGGGATGCGGACGCCGCGGTCGCGGCGATCGTGGAGCTGTGCCGTACGCGCCGTACGACCGTTCCCGTCTACTCGATCGCGACCAGCTCGCGGGTGGACACGGAGGCGCTGGACATCGACAGCGCGCCCCTGTTCCTCGCGGAGGGCATCTTCGCCGCGGACATCGTCGCGCGCTGCCAGGAGCTGGGGGTGCTGGCCGACGCGCTCTGTCTGCGGGGCCGGCCGTCGACCACGTTCCGGCGGCGGCTCGCGCGCGATCTGCGCGAGGGGCGGAAGTCGGTGCCGTTCCTGTTGCGGCGCGGCTGGCGGCTGATGCGGGCCGAGCGCGCGATCGTCGGCCGGCAGACGGCGCTGGGCGCCCACCCGTGTGACAAGGCGGAGGCGCTGGGCCGGATCGCCGCGGCGGCGGCCGGGCCTCACCTCACCCGTCTCACGCCGCGCGGCGAGCGAAGCTCCGGGCTCGCGGCGGAATCCGCGTCCACGGCGCCCCGTACGGGCAACACCACCTGACGCGCGCGCGGAGAGAGCGAGACAGGACCACCGCACGAAAGCAGGGCCGCGCAGGAAGCGGGGCCACGCGGAAACCGGGACCGCACGGAAACCGGGACCGCACGAAAGCGGGGCCGTACCGGCCCCCCAGCCCGTACGGTCCCGCTTCCTTTTCGTGTTCCCCCTTGGTCACCGCAGTTCCCCCGCGGCTTTTACTGTCCCCCCGTATCCCCCCTGCCCCCCGTGGCTTTCCCCCTGATCCCCACGGGTTCTCCCCCGAACCCCCCGTACTTCCCCCGTGGTTCCGCCGTCTCCCCCGAAACGACGGTCCCCCCACATTCCCCCGTGCTCCCCCCGTGTTTCCCCCGTGCTCCCCCCACTGCCCTCAGGCGACCAGTTCGCCGAAGGACTCTTCCTCGTCACGGCCGAAGCTGAGGACCTCGTCCTCGCGCAGCCGGCGGAGCGACCGCCAGATGCTCGACTTCACCGTGCCGACACTGATGTCGAGGATGTCCGCGATCTCCGGATCGGTGCGGCCCTCGTAGTAGCGCAGAACGAGCATCGTCCGCTGGAGTTCGGGCAGCCGGGCGAGTGCCTGCCAGAGCACGGCGCGCAGCTCCGTGCCGCGCATCGCGTCCGTGTCGCCCGCCGTCTCCGGCAGCTCCTCCGTCGGGTACTCGTTGAGCTTGCGCCTGCGCCAGGCGCTGATGTGCAGATTGGTCATGGTGCGGCGCAGGTAGCCCCCGACCGCCGCCTTGTCGCTGATCCTGTCCCAGGCCCTGTACGTGGAGAACAGGGCGCTCTGGAGCAGGTCTTCGGCCTCGAACCGGTCCCCGGTCAGGTGGTAGGCGGTCGCGTACAGGGAGGCGCGGCGCTCCTGGACGTAGGCGGTGAACGCCGCTTCGGCGTCCGCCGTCCCCGCCGGAACCTTCCGCTCCCCCGTGGCCCCCGTGGCCTCCCCGTACGCGACTCCCCCGCTGCCCGCCTGGGGCGCGTCAACCACCGTCATGTACGACGGCTTGTGCTGACGCCCGGCGCCGCGAACGCACCCCCGCCCGTTCACGGCGCCGGACTTCTCGGTGCTCCTGGTGACGTCGTGAAGACGCGTGACCACTGCGCTTGAGGTCGTTCCGTGCAGTGCGTTCATCCCGCGCCCCCCGTCGGTTGGAGTCTGTTCGTTCCGTGTGGCAATGAGCTTGCCGAGCCAGTTTCATGACCCTGTCCGCCGTCTGTCACAGACGTGTCACAGGGACCTGTGGCACGCAACGGTCGAACTCCGGTCCCCCCATGGGACACAATGACCTCCGTGCCTTTTCTGCTGCTGATCGAGGACGACGACGCCATCCGCACGGCCCTCGAACTCTCCCTGTCTCGCCAGGGCCACCGGGTGGCCACCGCGGCGACCGGTGAGGACGGCCTGAAACTGCTCCGCGAGCAGCGGCCGGATCTGATCGTGCTGGATGTGATGCTGCCCGGGATCGACGGGTTCGAGGTGTGCCGCCGGATCCGCCGTACCGACCAGTTGCCGATCATCCTGCTGACCGCCCGTAACGACGACATCGACGTGGTGGTCGGACTGGAGTCGGGCGCGGACGACTATGTCGTGAAACCGGTGCAGGGCCGGGTGCTGGACGCCCGGATCCGCGCGGTGCTGCGGCGTGGCGAGCGGGAGTCCACGGATTCCGCGACGTTCGGCAGCCTGGTGATCGACCGTTCCGCGATGACGGTGACCAAGAACGGCGAGGACCTTCAGCTCACACCGACCGAGCTGCGGCTGCTGCTGGAGCTGAGCCGGCGGCCCGGACAGGCTCTGTCGCGGCAGCAGTTGCTGCGGCTGGTGTGGGAGCACGACTATCTCGGTGACTCGCGGCTGGTGGACGCGTGCGTGCAGCGGCTGCGCGCGAAGGTGGAGGACGTGCCGTCCTCGCCGACGCTGATCCGTACCGTGCGCGGGGTGGGCTACAGGCTGGACGCGCCTTCGTGAGTGACGTACCCAGGGGGGACGGGCCGACGACCGGCCCACCGGAGAAGAACAGTTCGGCCGGCGACGACCGTCACGCGGGTACGGAGCCGTGCCGGGACCAGGGGTGCGCGGACCAAGCCGTCGACCCGTACGTCCGTCCGCGGCGCGGCGGCTCGGCCGCGGGCAAGGGCGGTACGGCGAGGAAGGCGTTCCTCGCCGGACTGCGCTGGACCAGTCTGCGGCTGCGGCTCGTCATCGTCTTCGGAGCCGTGGCGCTGACCGCCGCCGTCTCCGCTTCGGGGATCGCGTACTGGCTCAACCGCCAGGCCGTGCTGACCCGTACCCAGGACTCGGCGCTCAACGACTTCCAGCAGGAGATGCAGAGCCGCGCCGCCGAGCTGCCGCTCTGGCCGCACCAGGGCGATCTCCAGAACACCGCCGAGCGGATGGCGGGCGACAACTCCGGTTACAGCGTGGTGCTGATCGCCGCACGGGACAAGGGGAAGCCGATCGTCGGCGCCTCGGACCCCGACATGTTCACCATGGACGACGTGCCGGACTCGCTCCGGAACGCGGTGAACGACCGGCAGCAGGTCACGGCCTCCAACAAGTACCCGTACCACGTGTTCTGGCAGCGCACCGAGCGCGGCGGGACCCCCTATCTGGTGGGCGGTACGCGGATCATCGGCGGCGGCCCCACCGGTTATCTGTTCAAGTCCCTCGACCAGGAGCAGGCGGATCTCAACTCGCTGGCCTGGTCGCTGGGAATCGCCACGGCCCTCGCGCTGATCGGCTCGGCGCTCCTCGCGCAGGCCGCCGCCGAGACCGTGCTCAAGCCGGTGCAACGGCTCGGTGAGGCGGCGCGGCAACTCGGCGAGGGCAAGTTCGGGACACGGCTGCGGGTGTCGGGCTCGGACGAGCTGGCGGATCTGTCCCGTACGTTCAACAGCGCCGCCGAGTCCTTGCAGAAGAAGGTCGCCGACATGAGCGCGCGGGAGGAGTCGAGCCGCCGCTTCGTCGCGGACATGTCGCACGAGCTGCGCACCCCGCTGACCGCGCTCACCGCCGTGACGGAGGTCCTGGAGGAGGAGGCCGACAACCTGGACCCGATGATCGCGCCGGCGGTGACGCTGGTGGTGAGCGAGACGCGGCGGCTCAATGTGCTGGTCGAGAACCTGATGGAGGTCACCCGCTTCGACGCGGGCACGGCACGGCTCGTCCTGGACGACGTCGATGTGGCGGACCAGGTCACGGCGTGCATCGACGCGCGCGCCTGGCTGGACGCGGTGGATCTGGACGCCGCGCGCGGCATCATGGTGCGGCTCGATCCGCGGCGGCTCGACGTGATCCTGGCGAATCTGATCGGCAACGCGCTCAAGCACGGCGGTTCGCCGGTGCGGGTGGCGGTGCGGACCGAGGGCGACGAACTGGTCATCGAGGTACGGGACCACGGCCCCGGCATCCCGGAGGACGTGCTGCCGCATGTCTTCGACCGCTTCTACAAGGCGAGCGCGTCCCGGCCGCGTTCGGAGGGCAGCGGGCTCGGCCTGTCGATCGCGATGGAGAACGCGCACATCCACGGCGGGGACATCACGGCGACGAACGTGCCGGACGGCGGCGCGATGTTCGTGCTGCGGCTGCCGCGCGACGGCGGGGAGGAGCCGGAGCGTGGCCCCATGGCGGGGGACACGGAGCCGGGAGAGACGGGCGGACGACGGTGACGCGCAGGAAGAGGAACGGTCGCGCCGGGGCAGGTCACACCGGTACCGGTCGCCACACGACGGGTCTCGCCGGGGCAGGTCGCGCCGGGAACGGTCGCGCCGAGGCCGGTCCGATGGCTGCTGTCCGTACGGCCGGACGCCTCGCCGGGGTCGTCGCGCTCGTCGCGCTCGCCGCCGGGTGCGGGATCAGGACCACCTCCGTGCCGGTGGACGCCGGGCCCGCGCCGTCGCGGATGCCGTGCGAGATCGCCGGGAAGGACGTCATCACGCAGTCGGAGTCCGGCGTTCCGGTCCGGGTCTATCTGGTGTGCGCCTCCGGCCTCGCGTCCGTCGAGCGCGCGGCCACGGTCCCGGAGGGCAAGGCGGCCGGCGCCACGGCGGAGACCGCGCAGGCGCTGCTGGACGAGTTGCAGGCGGAGCCGTCCGCCGCCGAGCGCGAGGCGGGCTTCACCACCTCCGTACGGGGGCCTCTGGTCGTCTCGGCCCCGCACGGCGGCGACCCGGCCGGGGCGGTGCGGCTCAGCCGCCAGCCGGAGGATCTGGCGTCGGCGGCGCTCGCCCAGATCGTCTGTACGTTCGCGGAGAGCGGGGCCACGGACGGCCGGGTCGTGCTGGGCGGCCCGGGTGAGTACGCGACGCGTACGTACGTCTGCGACCAGGAGACGAAGCGGCATCCGGACGCCGATGTGCCGACGCTGGCCCCGAGCGCGAGCGCCGGCGGCGGCTGAGACACGCCTCGCGGCAGTGCGTCCGGCGTACCGGCCGGGTCGCCGCCGTGCTGCCCGGGGCTGCCGGCCGCCCGTACCGCCGGCTCTCGTCCTGCCGTACCGCCGGGGGCCGTCCTGCCGTAGCGCCGGGCCCGTCCGGCTTGCCCTCCACAGGCGTAATGACGGGTCCCGGGGCGTGAGCTGACCATGCTCTTCCCGTGAGCGGCGGCAGAGCGGACGAGACCAGGCTGAACCGGTTGACCGCCCTGTCGGACGGGATCTTCGCGATCGCCATGACGCTGCTCGTGCTCGACATCCAGGTGACCGCCGGGCTCGACGCGGCCGGGTTCCGCGCCATGGTGCACGGGCTGTTCTCCCACATCGGCGCCTACGCGCTGAGCTTCACGATCATCGCCGGGGTCTGGCGCGACCACCACCGGATCCTCGGGCTCGCCCGGGGCGTGGACGCGCTGTCCGGCCGGCTCGTGCTGATCGGTCTCGGGGTCATCGCGCTCCTCCCCTTCCCCACCACGCTGCTGTCCGAGTACGCGTCCCAGCCGCTGTCCGTCGCCGTCTACGCGTCCACCATCATCGTCATCAACCTGCTCCAGCTCGCGCTGCTCCTCTCCATCCGGCGCGACCCGCGGACGGCCCACCCCGACGTGCGGCGCGTCGGCCGGAACATCGCCGCGGACCTCGGCACGACCGCCCTGGTCTTCGCGGCGACGGTGCCGATCGCCTTCCTCGTCTCCCCCGCGGCGGCGCTCTGGTCCTGGCTGGTCCTGGTCCCGATCAGGATCGCGCTCGGACGCCACGAGGCCGTCCGAGCAATCGTCCGCACGTTCGAATGAGGCCGCGGTCCGGTCCACCGGGCGGGTGACACCGGTCTCATGCGCGCGTTGCCCCGGCCCACCCGGAACCGATGACGCGGCGCGCCGCGTCTTTGGGGGCGTGCGTCAAGGTCCGGGCGGCAGCGCCGTCTTCCACTTCCGTATGACGGGGTTCGTTCTCCTGCTCATGCATCTCTCGCTGGTGGGGTGGGTGACGCTCCGCCCCCTCGATGTCATCTGGGTGAACGCGGCCAATCTGACGCCGTTCGCGGGCCTCAGGGCGGATCTGGCCCTCGGGCCCCTGGAGGCCGCGCGCCGGATCGGCGAGGGGCTGCTGCTGCTCGCCCCGGTCGGGGTGCTGTTGCCCTTGATGGGCGGCCGGATCACCGTCTCCTGCTGGGCCTCCCTGACACGTACGGTCACGGCGGGCGCGCTGCTCTCGCTCGGGATCGAGATGGCGCAGACCTCGGTGCCCGGGCGGGTCGTCGACGTGGATTCCCTGCTCCTCAACACCGTCGGGGTGGCGCTCGCGCATCTCGCGGTGGTGCCGGTGTGCCGGGCCAGGCTCCGCGGGAAGGACCGGGTGCGGCGCTCCCGTACGGTGCGCAGGGGGCCCGCGTCGCCCCGTACCACCGGCTCACCCCGTACCGCCGGCTCTCGCTTCACCGCCGCGGGCCGGAAGCCGGCCGCAGGGGAGACGACGCTCCGGGAGTCGGCCCTCAGGAAGCCCGCCACGGGCGAGAGGGCCCTGTGGGAGGAGACCCCTCAGGGGGTCACCCCGACGATTTCCAGGGTCGGGGTGACCCCGTAGAGGGATGCTCCGCCCCGCCCGGCGCGCGACCATGAAGTTATCGGGAGCACGGACAAAGGATGCTCCCCCGATGGTCTCGCGAAGGAGCCCCACCATGGCCGGTCGTCTGGTCCGCCCTCGTCACGGACGCATGCTCGGCGGGGTGTGCGCGGCGCTGGCTCAGCGCTTCGGCATCTCCCCGAACACGATGCGCGTGATCTTCCTGGTCTCGTGTCTGCTGCCCGGACCCCAGTTCCTGCTGTACCTGGCGCTCTGGATACTGCTGCCCGGCGAGAAGCGGGCGTCGGCCTCCACCGCCTGGTAGCCCGCCCGCCGGGCCCCGGCAGGGCCCGGCCCCCATGCCGTGCGGGCGCGCCGAAACCCCAGCAAGCACACACGAGCGCCCGCCACCCCCACGCAGGGGGCGCCCGCCCGCCGCGCAGGGCGGGAGCGCCGCCACA
>NZ_JBHZEJ010000023.1:0-99277 GCF_042756365.1 Streptomyces sp. NPDC059092 | reverse complement strand
CCGCGAGGCATCCCGGGGCCCCGGGCGTTCCACCGCCCGGGGCCCGTCCCATGGATCTCGCCGGACTCCCGGTGGTGAGGAGGACGCCTCCCGATGGTGTTCCCCCGTCGCGGAGCCCGCGACGCGGCGGCGACCGGCCCCGCCTTGCTGCGTGGCGCCGCCCGGCACAGCGCGGGCCGCACCGCCGCCGTCCTCGTCTGCTCGGCCGCGTCCGCGGGCGCCGCCCTCGCGGCGCCCGCCGTGATCGGCCGCACCCTCGACCTGCTGCTGTCCTCCTCCACCGGCTCCGGTGGCGGGCTCGCCCTGTGTGCCGCGGTGGTCGCGGCGGAGGTCGTTCTCGACGCGCTCGTGGCCCTGATCGGCGGCACCACGAGCGCCCGCTCCACCGCCTGGCTCCGGATGCGCGCCTTGACGGGGCTGCTCGCGTCGTCGCCGGCGCACGGCGGGAAACTCGCGCCCGGTGATGTGGCGACGCGGCTGTCCGCGAACACGACGGAGGCCGGTACGGCCCCGGTGAGCGCGGCGGCCCTCGCGGCGTCGCTGCTCGCCCCGGCCGGGGCGCTCGTCGCACTGTTCCTCATCGACGTGTGGACGGCTCTGGCCTTTCTGGTGGGTCTGCCCGCGCTGGTCGTGGTGGTGCGCGCCTTCGCGCGCGGCTCGTCGGACAGCGTGGCGCGCTACCAGCGGGTCCAGTCGGAGATCGCGTCCCGGCTGGTCGAGGCGCTGGGCGGGGCGCGGACCATCGCCGCCGCGGGGACGGCCGGCCGCGAGCGCGCCCGGGTCCTCGCGCCGCTGCCCGAACTGGGCGTACAGGGGCGGCGGATGTGGCGGGTGCACGGCCGGGCGGTCGCCCACAGCGGTGTGCTCATGCCGCTGCTGACGACCGGGGTCCTGGCGGTCGGCGGTGTCCGGCTCGCCTCGGGCGCGATCAGCGTCGGCGAACTGCTCGCCGTCTCCCGTTACGCCGCCCTGGCCGCCGGGGTGGGCGCGGGCGCCGGGCTGCTGGGCGCGCTGATCCGTAGCGGGGCCGCGGCCCGCAGGACCGCCGAACTCGTGGCGCTGCCCGCCTTGGCGCACGGGGCGGGTTCACTGCCGGCCGGCGGGCCCGGCACGCTCACCCTGCGGGGCGTCCGGGTCGTACGGGACGGCCGGCGGCTGCTCCACGACGTGGACCTGGAGATCCCCGGCGGGGTCACGGCCGCCGTGGTGGGGCGTTCCGGGGCGGGCAAGTCGACGCTGGCCGCCGTCGCCGGCCGGCTCGCCGACCCGGACGCGGGCCAGGTGCTGCTGGACGGGGTGCGGCTGGAGACCCTCGGCCGTACGGAACTGCGCCGCGAGGTCGGTTACGCCTTCGAGCGGCCCGTCCTCTTCGGCGACACGATCGGCGAGGCGCTGGCCTGGGGCGCCGAGCGCGTCCCGGCGGACCGGATCCGGGCGGCGGCGCGGGCGGCGGGCGCGGACCCCTTCGTACGGCTGCTGCCGCACGGGTACGACACCCCGCGGGCAGGGGCGCCGCTGTCCGGGGGCGAACTCCAGCGGCTGGGGCTGGCGCGCGCCTTCGCGCACGCGGGGCGGCTGCTGATCCTGGACGACGCGACCTCCAGCCTGGACACCGTGACCGAACGTCAGGTGGAGCGCGCCCTCGCCCGCGATGTACGGGCCTCCACCAAGCTGATCATCGCTCACCGGCTCTCCTCGGCCGTCCGCGCCGATGTGGTGGTCTGGCTGGAGGAGGGGCGGATCCGGGCGGTGGCCCCGCACGCGGAGCTGTGGCGGTCCCCCGGGTACCGCGCGGTTTTCGCGGCGGCCGGCCGGGACGCCGGCTCCGTGCCGTCGGGCGCGGGGCCCGACGGGGCCGCGCCGGGAGGTCGCGGGTGACGGCGGCGAAGGCACGCGCGGGGGCGGGGCGTCCGGCCCGGGAGGCACCGGAGGCGGCGGGCCGGCCGGCGGGGGAGGGCCGGGGCGCGCTGCGCCGGGTCCTTCCGCCGGGCCGCCGCTTCCTGCTGCGCAGGAAGGGCGTCCTGGTCAGGCTCGCCGGGTGGTCCCTGCTGGAGTCCGCGCAGACCTTCCTCGGCGGCTACTGTCTGGCGCGCGCGCTCGACGAGGGGTTCCTCGCGGGGCGTACCGGACGCGGCCTGGGGTGGCTGGCCGTGGCGGCGGTCGCGATCCTCGTCGGGGGGCCGCTGGTCCGGGGCGTCTTCGCCCAGCTCGCCGAGCTGGTGGAGCCCTTGCGGGACGGCCTCGTGCGGCGGGCGGTGAGCCGTTCGCTCGACGCGGCGGTGGCCGATCCGGCCCGCGCGGACGGTACGGCGGTCTCCCGGCTCACCCACCAGACCGAGATCGTCCGGGACAGCTTCGCCGGACTGGTGCTCACCGCGCGGTCGTTCGTCTTCACCGCGGTCGGCGCGCTGGCCGGGCTGCTGGCCCTCGCCCCGCAGTTCCTGCTGGTCGTGGGTCCGCCGCTGGCCCTCGGACTCGCCCTGTTCCTCGCCACGCTGGCGCCGATGGCCGCGGCCCAGCGCGCGTTCCTCGACCTCGACGAGGCCGTCGCGGACCGGGCGGGCACGATCGGCGCGGGTCTGCGCGACATCGTCGCGTGCGGGACGCGGACGGAGGTGGCGGACCACGCGGAGCGGCTGATCGAGGCGGGCGCGCGGGCGTCAGGTGTGCTGGCGCGGTGGGCGGCCGTCCGTACGCTGGCGCTGGGGGTGGCGGGTCAACTGCCGGTGATCCTGCTGCTGGCGGCCACGCCCTGGCTGCTGCGCCAGGGGGTGACGGCGGGGGCCCTGATGGGGGCGCTGGCCTATCTCGTCCAGTCGTTGCTGCCCGCGCTGCACACCCTGATGACGGCGCTCGGCGCGGCGGGCACCCGGCTGCTGGTGGTGCTGGACCGGTTCGAGGACGGCACGGCCGGTGCCACAACAGGCGCGACCGGGGGGCCGGAAACCGTACGGGCCGCGGAGGAGCGGACGGTGACGACGGACGGGGCGACCCGGTCCGTGCCCCGGGCCCGCCGCTCCCCGCCCGCGGCGGAGCTGCGGTCCGTGACCCTGGCGTACGCTCCGGGGGCGCCGCCGGTGCTGGACCGGCTCGATCTCACCGTGGGACCGGGTGAGCACCTCGCGGTGGTGGGGCCGAGCGGTATCGGCAAGTCGACCCTGACGGGTGTGCTCGCGGGGCTGCTCACCCCCGGCGAGGGGACCGTCCTGCTCTCCGGGCAGCCCGTGGCGGGCCGGACGGCGCGCGATCTGGCGGGGCTGCGCGTCCTGATCCCGCAGCAGGCGTACGTGTTCACCGGGACCGTCCGGGAGAATCTGTGCCAGCTCCGTCCGCACGCGTCGACGCGTGAGCTGGTGCGGGCCGTGGAGGCGTTGCACGCGGACGCGCTGGTCGGCCGGCTCGGCGGGCTGGACGCGACGGTGGAGCCCGGCACGCTCTCGCAGGGGGAGCGCCAGCTGCTGGCCCTGTGCCGGGCCTATGTGTCCCCCGCCGCCCTGATGGTGCTGGACGAGGCCACCTGCCATCTGGACCCGGCCGCCGAGGCGCGGGCCGAGGAGGCGCTGGCGGAGCGTCCCGGCGCGCTCGTCGTCGTCGCGCACCGGTTGTCGTCGGCGCGGCGCGCCGGGCGGGTCCTCGTGCTGGACGGCACCAGGCCGGAGTGCGGGACCCATGGCGACCTGCTGTCCAGCTCGGCCCTCTACCGCGATCTCACCGGCCACTGGCAGGGCGGCTGAACGGGGGCCACTCGTCAGAGCCAGCCGGCGCCCTGGGATATCCGGACCGCGTCCATCCGATTCCGGCCGCCGGTCTTCCTTATGGCGGCGGCCAGGTAGTTCCGTATCGTGCCGTTGGACAGGTGCAGGGAGCTCGCGATTTCCTCGATCGGCGCGCCTTCCGCCGCCAGGCCGAGGACGCTGAGTTCCCTCGGGGTCAGTGGCATCTTCCCGGCCTGGAGAAAATCGAAAGCGAGTGATTCGTCGATGAACCGCTCGCCGCGCGCGACGTTGCGGATGGCGTCCGCTAAACGTCCCGGATCCCCATCCTTGTCGACGTATCCGAGCGCCCCCGCGTCAAAAGCCTTACGGAGGGATCCGGGCTTCCGGGCGCTGGCCAGAACCAGCAGAGCCGGTTGACAGCCCAGTTCATCGCGGGCGGACGTGGCTCTCCCGATGTACGCCGAGGAAGCCGGACAGTCGATATCGGCTACGTAGACATGAGGGGGAACACCGTACGGACCGCGCAATGCCGCGCACCCCGACACCGACGAAACTTCGAACATTTCTTCGGTGCGCAACAACGCCACCAGCGCCGAACGAAACAGCCCCACCCCGTGCACCACAAGAACCCGGATCATGCAGCACCTCCCTATTCCACCCTCTGCATTCGATCGTCTACCCAGATAAATGATGGTCATTTATTCCCGTCGTATACAGGCCAACGCCTGGATCCATCCCGCGAGAACGCGCCGCATCGCAGCACGGGGGGCACTTTCCAGGGCGGCGCGAGCCCCCCTGTACAGCAGTGCGCCACCGTGCGCCCCCTCCGTACGCGCCCATACACCCCCCTTATCCCGTTTGGCGAGGAAAGGAGGAAAATGGCAGGAGAGAGAGTGAGTGGAGGGACGATGACACGTAACCGCTACACCCCGGACCGCGGTCTGACCACGCGCATGGTGACCACCATGTTCCTGATCGGCCTGCTGTACGTGGTCCTGGTCGGTGTGCTGCTGGCGGTGCTGAACCACGCCTGGCCGATCATCCTGATCTTCGCCGGTGGTCTGTTCGTCGCGCAGTTCTGGTTCAGCGACAAGATCGCGGCGTTCAGCATGGGCGCCCGCGAGGTGACGCCCGAGGAGGCGCCCGCCCTGCACGGCGCCGTCGACCGGATCTGCGCGCTGGCCGACATGTCCAAGCCACGCGTCGCCATCGCGCAGAGCGACATACCCAACGCCTTCGCCACCGGACGCAGCGAGCGCACCGCGCTGATCTGCGCCACGACCGGGCTGATGCGCCGGCTGGAGCCCGAGGAGCTGGAAGGCGTCCTCGCCCATGAGATGTCCCACGTCGCGCACCGCGATGTGGCCGTCATGACCATCGCCTCGTTCCTCGGGGTGCTGGCGGGGCTGATCACCCGGATCGCGCTGTGGAGCGGGCTGGCCAGGAACGCGCGCAACGCCGGCCCCGCCGGGATCGCGATCATGCTGATCCCGCTGGTCAGCGCAGTGGTGTACGCGGTCGGCTTTCTGCTGACCCGACTGCTCTCCCGTTATCGCGAGCTGTCGGCGGACCGGGCCGCGGCCCTGCTCACCGGCCGCCCCTCGGCGCTGGCGTCCGCACTGACCAAGGTCAGCGGCCAGATGGCGCGGATACCGACGGAGGACCTGCGGAAGGCGGAGCCGTACAACGCCTTCTACTTCGTCCCGGCGTTCTCCTCGAAGGAGAGCCTCGGCCGGCTGCTCTCCTCTCACCCGACGCTCGAACAGCGGCTGGAGCAGCTCGCGCGCATCTCCGCCGAACTCGCCCGCCCGTGACCACCCCCGTACGCGAAGGAGCTGGGCCCGTGGGCCTTCTCGACACCATCCTCGGCCGCAGCAAGCCGGTCCGCCCCCAACTCGATCAGCTCTTCTCCCTCCCGTCGGCCGCGCTCACCCTCGAAGCGGGCGCGGGGTACGTGCCCACCGGGCTCGGCTCGGTCTGCTTCGCGGGCGTCGAGGGTGGCGGATTCGCGCGGATCCGGCAGGACGTGCGGGAGCTGCTGGACGCGGACACGGCGCGGGAGCGGTCCGGGGTCCCCGTCACATTCAGCCAGGATCCGTACGGCTACACCTGGCTGCTCTCGCAGCGGCCCCCGGAGGACACCGCCTCGCTGGTCAACGATCTGCACGCGGTCAACACACTGCTCCAGGACGGCGGTTTCGGGCCACAGCTCCTGTGCTCGCTGGTCGGCTTCCGGGACACCGAGGGACGGTCGCTGGCCCTCGTCTATCTCTACAAGCGCGGCACGTTCTATCCGTTCGCCCCGCTCCCCGGCGGCGCCGAGAAGCGGGACAATCAGCGGGAGCTCCAGGTCAGAGCGGTGCTCGGGGATGATCTGCGGATCGAGCAGGACCTCGCGCGCTGGTTTCCCGTATGGGGCGCGCCCGGGCTGTGAGCAGCCCGGAACGCGTGGGCGCCGTATCCCCCGCTCTTCCGGGCCGCTCCGGGCCGCTCCGGGCCGCTATCCGGCGTACGGGAGCGGCGCGCGTCCGGCGATCCCCGGCTCGACGGTGAACACCGCGCCCGCCGCCGGGTCCTCGCCGTCGGGGACGTTCTCGCGCGAGGTGGTGATGAACAGCCGCCGGTAGCCGTCGCCGCCGAACGCGCAGGCACTCACCTGGCGGGCGTTCACCTCCACCACCGTGTCGAGCACGCCCTTCGCCGTGTAGCGGCGGACCGCGGAGCCGCCCCAGAGCGCGACCCACACGCCCCCCTCGGCGTCCACCGTGATGCCGTCGGGCGCGCCGTCGGCCGGATCGACGCTCACCCAGGGCTCAGGGGTGGCGAACCGGCCGGTCGCCGGGTCGACCGTCACCCGGGCGATGGTCTGGGTGGGGGTGTCGACGTAGTAGGCGAAGTCACCCTCCGGGGACCAGGCCAGGCCGTTCGAGATGGTCACGCCGGTGTGGACCACGGAGGTCTCGCCGCCGGGGGTGAGCCGGAAGACCCGGCCGGCGCCGGGGCGGGTGTCGTACGCCATCGACCCGCAGTAGAAGTTGCCGGCCGGGTCGCAGCCGCCCTCGTTCATCCGGATCGTCGGGTCGCTCCACAGCTCCTCGCCGCGGGTCACCGTACCGTCGGCCGCGATGAGCGCGAAGCCGCGCTCGACCGCCGCGACGACACCGCCGGTGGTACGGGGCCGCCAGGCCGCCGCGACCTCGCCGAGGTGGTGGCGTTCGGGGGCCTCGGCGCCGTCGGCGCCGAAGGTCAGCAGGTCCCCCGCGAGCATGTCGACCACCCTCAACCGCCCGGTCCCGGGGTCCCATCCGGGGCCTTCCCCGTGGTAGGTGACGACTTCGGTCCACTGCTCCGCGCGCATGCCCGCCCCTCTCGCCCGTCACATCACCGTGATGATCGCTGCATGCTAACCCTGCCCGCCGCGGCCCGGCCGGCGACCGGGCACCCGCCCCTCCCCCGTGGCCGGGGCCTCAGTCCCCCGGCCGGGGCGGCGGCGCGGTGGATCCGCGGATCACCATCCGGGTGGGGACGAGGGTGGTGCCGCGCTCCTCCTCATGGGTGTTGATCTGGCGCAGCGCGCCCTCCACGCAGCGCCGTCCCACCTCCGCGAAGTCCTGGTGGACGGTGGTGAGCGGCGGCATGTACGAACCGGAGTCCGGGATGTCGTCGAACCCGACCACACTCACCTGCCCGGGCACCGCGCGGCCGGACTCGTGGAGCGCGCGCAGCAGGCCCAGCGCCATCTGGTCGTTGGCCGCGAAGACCGCCGTGCACTCCGGCTCCGCGGCCAGCAGCAGTCCGGCCCGGTACCCCGACTCCGCCGACCAGTCGCCGCGCAGCGGCGGGGGCACCGGGCGGCCCGCCTCGCTCAGGGTGGCGCGCCAGGCGTCGGCCCGGCGCTGCGCGGCGAAGGACTCCTCGGGTCCGGCGAGATGCCAGACCGTCGTGTGCCCGAGGCCGAGCAGATGGCTCACCGCCTCGCGGGCGCCGCCCGCCTGGTCGGTGTCGACGACGCTGTAGCGGTCACCGGCGTTCGAATCGGCCACCACCACACCGACGTTGGGGGGCAGTGTGACCGTGGCGGCGTCCAGCAGATGGACCTCCATGATCACGATGATGGCGTCCACGGCCAGCTCTCCCAGCCGGGTGAAGGCGCCCCGTACCTGGTCCTGGGTCGGCATGGCGACCGGGAGCAGCGTGGTGGCGTACCCCTGCTGCGCCGCCGAGGTGGCGATGGCCTCCAGGGTGCGGACGTTGCCGGTGGTGGAGAGGGTGAACAGGATGATGCCGATGGTGCGGAACTCGCCGCTCTTCAGGGCGCGGGCCGCGCTGTTGGGCCGGTAGCCCAGCTCCTTCATCGCGGCGAGCACCTCCTGGCGCGTCGCGTCGACCACGCCCGGGTGGCCGTTGGAGACCCGGGAGACGGTCTGTGAGGAGACACCGGCCCGCCGGGCGACGTCCGCCATGGACACCCTGCGCCGCCGGCCCCGCGGCCCCTGGCCCGCCTCAGCCGGCGGCGGCCGTTCGCCCGCCTCCACCGCCCGCTGAACGCCGTCCACCGTCTCCTCCACTCCCGCTCCCGCGCTTCCCGTCGCCGTCACCGCCGCGACCTGCTTGATTCAACTGAGACCAGCCGAAATCTTGACGCCCCGCCGGGGCCGGTGCAAGCATCCCATCCATCGATGTTTACGTAAACATCAGCGCCGTCGCCCGCTTCGGGCCACGGCTCGATACGGACGTTTCCACCCGGCGGCCGGGTGCCGACGACCAGCGAGGAACAGCCATGACGACGATGTCACCGCCCTCCACGGCGGAAGGCCCCGCCCTGCCACGGGGCCCACGACGCAGGCGGGCCCTGATCGGCTGGGGCTTCATCGGCCCGTTCATGGCGGTCTTCGCCCTGGTCTTCCTCGCGCCGATCTGTTATTCGATCTACCTGAGCGTCTTCCGGACCCAGCTCGTCGGCGGCACCTCCTTCGTCGGGTTCGACAACTACCAGCGCGCGCTGGAGGACCCGAACTTCTGGGCGGCGCTGGGCCGGGTGACCCTCTTCCTGGCCGTCCAGGTACCGGTCATGCTCGGGATCGCGCTGCTCGTCGCGCTGGCCATCGACAGCGGCAGGCTCTACGGGAAGAACTTCTTCCGGATCGCGATCTTCCTGCCGTACGCCGTACCCGCCGTGGTCGCCGCCCTGATGTGGGGCTTCATGTACGGCACCCGCTTCGGCCTGGTCGGCAACATCAACGACGCCTTCGGGGTCTCACTGCCCGACCCGCTCTCCTCCGGCCTGGTGCTCGCCTCCATCGGCAACATCGTGACCTGGGAGTTCGTCGGCTACAACATGCTGATCTTCTACTCGGCGCTGCGGGTGATCCCGCACTCGCTCTACGAGGCGGCGGAGATCGACGGCGCGGGACAGCTCCGGATCATCGGCGCGATCAAGCTGCCCGCCATCCGGGGCGCGCTGGTCATCGCCACGATCTTCTCGATCATCGGCAGCTTCCAGCTCTTCAACGAGCCGAGCATCCTGAAGAACCTGGCGCCCAACACGATCACCACGGACTTCACGCCGAACTTCTACACCTACTCGCTGGCCTTCTCGGGCCAGCAGCACAACTACGCGGCCACGGTGGCGATCGTCATGGGCATCTTCACCATGATCATCGCGTATGCCGTACAGCTCCGCGGCATGCGAAAGGAAGCGTGACGATGGGAGCCACCGCCCCTGCCACCGTTACCCCGGACGAGAAGCGCGCGCCCCGTCCCGTCACCGGGCTGCGCACCCCGCGCACCGGACGGCGGCACAGCGTCAACCGCCCGCGCCGCAGTGTGCTGCTCACCGTGCTGACCGGTCTGGTGCTGGTCTACGCGCTGGTGCCGCTCGTCTGGCTGGTCATCAACTCGACGAAGACCCAGACCGGCCTGCTCAGCTCCTCCGGACTCTGGTTCGACAGCGACTTCGCGTTCTTCAGCAACATCGGCGACACCCTCACCTACAACGACGGTGTGTTCGTCCGCTGGCTGCTGAACACACTGCTCTACGTCGTGGTGGGAGCCGGCGGCGCGACCTTCCTCGCGGTGCTCGGCGGCTACGCCCTCGCCAAGTTCGAGTTCCCCGGCAAGCGCGGTGTCTTCGCCGTGGTGATCGGCGCCGTCGCCGTTCCCGGTACGGCGCTGGCGGTCCCGACCTTCCTGATGTTCAGCAAGATGGGGCTGACCGACACCCCGTGGGCGGTGATCATCCCCTCGCTGATCTCGCCGTTCGGCCTCTACCTGATGTGGGTGTTCGCCGCCGAGGCGATCCCCACCGAGTTGCTGGAGGCCGCCCGGATCGACGGGGCGAGCGAGATCCGTACCTTCTTCACGGTCAGTCTGCCGCTGCTCGCCCCCGGCATCGTCACGGTGCTGCTGTTCACCGTGGTCGCGACCTGGAACAACTACTTCCTGCCGCTGATCATGCTCAAGGATCCGGACTGGTACCCGCTCACCCTCGGGCTCAACTCCTGGAACGCGCAGGCGCAGACCAACGGGGGCGAGGCCATCTTCAACCTGGTGATCACCGGTTCCCTGCTCACCATCGTGCCCCTGATCGCCGCGTTCCTGCTGCTCCAGCGGTACTGGCAGTCGGGGCTCGCCGCCGGAAGCGTCAAGGAGTGACGTACGCCCCGTCGTTCTCCCCCGATTCCTGACTTTCCCGCGTTCTCCCAGCTTTCGGCAGTTCTCTGACAACGAAGTGAGATGACTCTGATGTTCAACACAACGCGCCGCACCGTGCGCGGCGCAGGTCTGGCCTCCGTGCTCGCCCTCGCCGTCACCCTGACGGCCTGCGGCGGCTCCTCCGACGACAGCGGCGGCGGCGACGGCTCGGGGAGCCCGGAGGACGTCAAGGCGGCCCTCGACAAGGGCGGCGACCTGACGGTCTGGACCTGGGACAGCACCATGCCCCAGGTCGCGAAGGACTTCGAGGCCGCGCACCCGAAGGTGAAGGTCAAGGTCGTCAACGCGGGCACCTCGAAGGACGAGTACACCGCCCTCCAGAACGCGATCGCGGCGGGCAAGGGCGTCCCCGACGTCGCGCAGGTCGAGTACTTCGCGCTGAGCCAGTTCTCCCTCTCCAAGTCCGTCGCCGACCTCTCCGCGTACGGCGCGGACAAGCTGGGCGACACCTACTCGCCCGGCCCGTGGAACGCGGTCAAGAGCGGTGGCGGGGTCTACGGGCTGCCGGTGGACTCCGGCCCGATGGCGCTCTACTACAACAAGAAGGTCTTCGACAAGCACAAGATCGCGGTCCCGACCACCTGGGACGAGTACGTCACCGCGGCCGAGAAGCTGCACAAGGCCGACCCGAAGGTCTTCATCACCGCCGACACCGGCGAGGCGGGCTTCGCCACCAGCCTGATCTGGCAGGCCGGCGGCCACCCGTACAAGGTGGACGGCACCGATGTGACCATCGGCTTCAACGACGCGGGAAGCACCGCGTTCTCGAACACCTGGCAGAAGCTCATCGACGGCAAGCTGCTGGCGCCCGTCACCTCCTGGACCGACGAGTGGTTCAAGGGGCTGGGCGACGGCACCATCGCGACGCTCGCCACCGGTGCCTGGATGCCCACCAACCTCAGCACGGGCGCGCCCGCGGCGGCGGGTGACTGGCGTGTCGCCCCGCTGCCGCAGTGGAAGGCGGGCGCGAAGGCCAGCGCGGAGAGCGGCGGCAGCTCCCTGGCCGTCCCCTCCGCGGGCAAGAACAAGGCGCTCGCCTACGCGTTCACCGAGTACGCCGCCGCCGGCGCGGGGGTGAAGTCCCGTATCAAGGACGGCGCCTTCCCGGCCACCACCGCCGATCTGACGTCCAAGGAGTTCCTGGACACGAAGTTCGACTACTTCGGCGGCCAGGAGATCAACAAGGTCTTCTCCCAGTCGGCCACCGAGGTCGTGCCCGGCTGGACGTACCTGCCCTTCCAGGTCTACGCGAACTCCATCTTCAACGACACCGTCGGCAAGGCCTACGTCTCCGGCACACCGCTCTCCGACGGCCTCGCCGCCTGGCAGAAGCAGTCCCGTGCCTACGGCACGGAGCAGGGTTTCACCGTCAAGTAACGCCGGCCGGCCGGGTGGTGACGGGTGGCGGCGACTTCGCCGTCCGTCACCACCCGGTGCCCGCGGTCCGCCCGGACCGCGCGGACCCGGCACGATCTTCCCGAGGAGCAAGATGACCCGCGCCCCGTCGCCCCGCTGGCTGCGCAGGCCGCACGACGCCCCCGCACCGGGGTTCGCCTACGGCGCCGACTACAACCCGGAGCAGTGGCCGCGCGAGGTGTGGCACGAAGACATCCGGCTGATGCGCGAGGCCGGGGTGAACATCGTGTCCCTCGCCATCTTCTCCTGGGCCCGCATCCAACCCGCCCCGGACGTGTGGGACTTCGGCTGGCTGGACGAGATCATGGATCTTCTGCACGCGGGCGGCGTATCCGTCGACCTGGCCACGGCCACCGCGTCCCCGCCCCCGTGGCTGACCACACTGCACCCCGAGATCCTTCCCGTGGGGCCGAACGGCGAGACGGTGTGGCCGGGCGCCCGCCAGCACTGGCGGCCCACCTCCCCGGTGTTCCGTACGTACGCGCTGAGGCTCGCCACGAAGATGGCCGAGCGGTACGGCTCCCACCCGGCGCTCGTCGCCTGGCACGTCTCCAACGAGCTGGGCTGCCACAACATCTACGACTTCTCCGACGACGCGGCCCGCGCGTTCCGTACCTGGCTGGCCGCCCGCTACGGCACCGTCGAAGCGCTCAACCACGCCTGGGGCACCGACTTCTGGTCCCAGCGCTACACGGAGTGGGAGCAGATCCTGCCGCCCCGGCTGGCCGCCTCGCACCCCAACCCGACCCAGCAGCTCGACTTCAAGCGCTTCTCCTCGGACGCCCTCAAGGAGCACCTGCGCGCCGAGCGCGATCTGCTGTACCGGCTCACCCCCGAGGTACCGGTCACCACCAACTTCATGGTGATGGGCGAGACCAAGGGCATGCACTACGCCGACTGGGCGCACGAGGTGGACTTCGTCTCCAACGACCACTACGTCCATCCCGGGCCGCAGGGCCTGGACGAGCTGTCGTTCTCCGCGAACCTCACCGGCTCGATCGCGGGCGGGCACCCGTGGTTCCTGATGGAGCACTCCACCAGCGCGGTCAACTGGCAGCCGGTCAACCTGGCCAAGCGGGAAGGGGAACTGGCGCGCGACTCGCTGCTCCATGTGGCGCACGGCGCCGACGCCGTCTGCTACTTCCAGTGGCGGCAGTCCGCGGCGGGCGCCGAGAAGTACCACTCGGCGATGGTGCCGCACGCCGGTCCCGACAGCGAGGTGTTCCGTTCGGTGACCCGGCTCGGCGCGCTGCTGGGCGACCTGTCCGAGGTCGCCGGGTCCACCCGGCGCCCCGCGCGGGCGGCGATCCTCTTCGACTGGGAGTCGTGGTGGGCGAGCGAACAGGACTCCCACCCGACCTCCCTGCTGCGCTACCGGCAGGAAGCACTCGACTGGTACTCGGCGTTCCTGGCCCTCGGAGTACGGGCCGACATCGTCCACACCGGGCACGCACTCGACGGCTACGACCTCGTGGTGGCGCCGGTGCTGCACGTGGTACCACGCGCCCTCGCCAAGGAGCTGAACAGCTTCGTCGAGAACGGCGGCCATCTCGTCACCACCTACTTCTCCGGTGTGGTGGACGAGAACGACCATGCGTGGCTGGGCGGTTACCCGGGCGCGCTGCGCGATCTGCTGGGCATCAGGATCGAGGAGTTCGCACCGCTGCCCGAGGGCCGGAGCGTGACCCTGGACGACGGTTCCACCGGGACGCTGTGGACGGACCCGATCACCCTCACCGACGACGCGGTGGAGGTGCTGGCCTCGTACACCTCCGGTGACCAGACGGGCCGCCCCGCGATCACCCGGCGGCCGGTGGGCCGGGGGTCCGCCGCGTACGTCTCCACCCGGCTCGGCGCCGAGGGCGTACGGGGCGTGCTCGCCCGGCTGCTCGACGGCGCCGGGGTGAGCGGCGAACTGCCGGTGGCTGCCCGCGGCCGGGTCGAACTGGTGGTGCGCGGCCGGGGCGGCACCGACTACCGGTTCCTGGTCAACCGCACCGACGAGCCCGTCGAACTGCCCGGTGTGGAAGGGACGCTGCTCGCCCTGACGGCCGGGGCGGACCACCGCTCCACCGGGCAGCCCCTCGTGCTCGGCCCGCGCGGCGTCGCGGTGGTGCGCCGCTGAGAGCCGCCTCCGCAGAGAAGGGACGTACGGGACCTCGACCACCTCCGACAGGCACGTGCGCAGTTCTCCCCCGATGACGCGACGAGGACAAGGGAAGACCCCACGATGAAGCGACGACGTACCATCCGGTACCTGCCGACGGCCCTGGCCGTCGTTCTGGCCACCGGCGGTGTACTGGCCGGCGGACCGCTGCCGGTCGCCGCCGCGGCCGAGCCGGGCTCCGCCGTCACCGTACGGCCGGACCCCTCGTACCAGGGACAGAAGTTCGAGGGCTGGGGCACCAGTCTGGTCTGGTTCGCCAACGCGACCGGCGGCTATCCCCCGGCGATCCGTGAGAAGCTCGCCGAGCTGGTCTTCGGCGACGACGGTCTCGCGCTGAACATCGCCCGGTACAACGTCGGCGGCGGCAACGCCCCCGACGTGAAGGACTACCTGCGCGCCGGTGGCGCGGTGCAGGGCTGGTGGAAGGCGCCGGAGGGCACCACGCGCGAGGACACCACCTGGTGGTCGGCGGACGACCCGGCCGACTGGAACCCCGACGCCGACGCCACACAGCGGTGGTGGGTGAACCGGATCGCCAAGGACATCACCCACTGGGAGGCGTTCTCCAACTCCCCGCCGTGGTTCATGACCGAGAGCGGCTACGTCTCCGGCAACTTCCAGGCCGGCCAGGACCAGCTCAAGCCCGGTTCGGTGGACGACTTCGCGGCGTATCTGACAGGTGCCGTGGAGCGGCTGGAGAAGTCGAGCCGGATCAAGGTCGACACCATCGACCCGTTCAACGAGCCCAACACCTCCTACTGGGGCACCACCCTGGGCCCGGACGGCGAGCCGACCGGCGGCAGACAGGAGGGCGCCCATGTCGGCCCCGAGCGTCAGCAGCAGGTCATCAAGGCGCTCGCGGCGAAGCTGGGGAGGTCGAAGACCGACGCGGTGATCTCGGCGATGGACGAGACCAACCCGACGACGTTCGCCCGTAACTGGGAGTCCTACCCGCAGGACGTGCGGGACCTGGTCACCCAGCTCAACGTCCACACGTACGGCACCGGCGGCAGGACCACCGCGCGGGACATCGCCAAGGCGGCAGGCAAGCCGCTGTGGATGAGCGAGGTCGACGGCGACTGGGGCGACGGCCAGGACTTCACCAGCATGAAGCCGGGACTCGGGCTCGCCAAGCACGTGGTGGACGACCTGCGTGAACTGGAGCCCACCGCCTGGCTGTTCTGGCAGCCGGTCGAGGACTACGACAACATGAGGCCGGGCGGCGAGTCCGCGAAGGGCGGCAACTGGGGTTCCATCCAGGTGCCGTTCAGTTGCACCGCGAAGGACACCCTGGAGACCTGCCCGGTCCGGACCAACACCAAGTTCAACACGGCCCGTAACTTCACCCACTTCATCAAGCCCGGGGACCGGCTGGTGAAGACGGACGACACCGCGAGCGCGGCGGCCGTCTCCGCGTCGGGCCGGGGCGCCACCGTCGTCCATGTCAACGACACGACGGCGTCGCGGGCCGTGACCGTGGACCTCTCCGGCTTCGGCCGGATCTCCCGGGACGCGACGGTCACCCCGGTGGTCACGGACGCGGGCGGCGCCCTCGTCAAGGGAACCCCGGTCGCCGTGAAGGGCGGCGGCGCGACCGTCACCGTTCCCGCCCAGTCGGTGACCAGCCTGCTGGTCAAGGGGGTCTCCGGGGTCGCGAAGGACGCCGGTGACCTCCAGCGGGGGCGGGCCTACACCCTGACGGGCGTGGGCAGCGGCAAGTCGCTCGACGTGTCGGACGACGCGACCGGGACCGTCATCCGCACCACCGACGCGGCCGGCACCGGCCAGCGGTGGCGGATCGAGAAGGTGGCGAGCGGCACCGGCAACCGGGACCGCTACGTGGTGCGCAACGCCGAGCGGAAGCTGCGGCTGGCGGTACGGGACGGCGCGGCGGTGCTGGAACCGGACCGGGGCAAGGCGAAAGCCGCCGCACAGTGGGTCCTGTCCACCACCGGTGACGGCACCTACACCCTGGTCGGCACGGAGAGCGGCAAGCTCCTCGAAGTCCCGGGCCAGGCCACGGCGGACGGCTCGCGGGTCTCGGTCTGGACGCCCAACTCCGGAACCAACCAGCGCTGGAAGGTCACCGGCCTCAGGTAGGCGGCACCAGCGTGGAGAACAGCCGAGGACCGGCGCCCCCGGGCGCCGGTCCTCGGTCGTCGTGCGGGCTCGGGCGGATCAGCCCCGGACGGGGGCGAGTTCGATCCTGTCGATGTTCGGTGCCCACGCGGACGCGTTGCCGATGGTGAGGGTGTTGGCGCCCTGCTTCAGGGTGACCGGGACCCCGATGGTCCAGAAGTCGTCCCAGCTCCAGGTGTTCTTGAAGGTCACCTCGCGGGTCACGCCGCCGACGGTGATGTCCGCGGTACGGGACATGATGTCGGTGTTGTAGGCGTGGCCGTTGTCCCGGCGGTCGTTGTGACTGTAGGAGAGCACCAGGACGTACTGTCCGGCGCGCGGCGCGGTGACGGTGAAGCCGGCGGTGCTGGCGGCGCTGTTGCCCAGCCATCCGATGTAGGTACCGGCGGACGCGTGGACGTTGTCGACGAGGCGCGCGCCGCCCGCCAGTGTGGCCCGCTCGCCCTCGTAGGTGACCGAGCCGGCCGGGCTGCCCGCGCCCGCCACGTCGAGGGAGCGCAGCGCGGCCCGGCCCGAGGCGGTGACCCGGTTGTTGCCCGCCACGAGGTACAGCTTCAGCGCCTGGTCCGGGGCGGCGGTGACGCTCTCGCCGTGCAGCGAGAGCTGTACGGCGGCGGAGGCTCGTGAGGTCACGGTGTAGTAGCCGTCGCGCGGCGCGTACACGTCGAGCACGGCCCTGCCCCCGGAGCCCAGGACGAGCGCGCCCGTACCGGTGCCGGTCGCGTCACGGTAGTCGTACGTCACACTGCCGGAGATGTCGGCGAACGTGGCCTCGTAGGCGGTCGCCGGTGTGGTGTGCGCCGTCAGGTCGATCCGGTCCAGGGTGACCTCGCCGGTGCCCTTGGCGAGGGTGAGGGTGTGACGGCCGGCGGTCAGTTCGACCGTCACGTCCCGCTTCCCCCGGTAGAGCCAGTTCTGGGTGGACGGGTAGCTGACCGCGGTCGCCGCCGCGCCGTCGACGGAGAGGGTCTGGGTGGCCGGGGCGCCGGACTGGTTGCCGTACAGGACCGACAGGTCGTACATGGCGGCGGCCGGGACGTCGACGGTGAACTCGACCTTGCTGGCGGCGGTGTTGAGCGAGCCGACGTCCTTGGTGCCGGAGGCCGCGTACCCGTTGGCATTGGCCACGGTGCCCTGGGTGTAGACCTGACCGCCGGTGATCCTGGCGTCCTCCGCCTCGTACGGCGCGGACCACGGTACGGCGGCGGTGGCGGGGCTGCCGGAGCCCGCCGGGGTGAGCAGGATCCGGTAGGCGGACATCCGGTCCAGGCCGGTGAGCGGTACGGTCACGGTGCCGTCGGCGGCGACGTTCAGTTTCGTACGGGACAGCACGCGCGGGGCGGCGTGCTGCCCTTCGTAACCGGACCAGGCCGCCTCGGCGACGGTCACGGTGACCGAGGTGCCGAAGACCTTCGGGTCGACGTGGCGCACGGCCACGTCCGTGTCGCCCGACGAGCCACCGAGCAGGACCTGCGCCTGCCCGCGCGAGGTGTCGAGCGAGGCCACGCCCTGGAGTGTGTCCACGGTGTGCGGCGACGGCGGGGTGACCTTCACGGTCTGCCCGGTGAGCCCCGCGTACCAGCGGAAGAACCACCAGCCGCCGTTGGGGATGTTGGTGTGCACGACATTGCCGCTGAGATTGCCCGCGGCGTCCCAGTACGCCTGGTTGGCGAAGACCTTGTTGCGCTCGAACATCGAGACCCACTGGACCAGTTGGCCCGGCACGGAGAGGTCTCGGCGGTTGGCGTACTCGTCGATGTTGACGGGCAGCGGTCCGATGCCGAGGGCCTTCTCGATGGAGCGGTAGTTGTCGTGGTGGGCCTGGAAGTCCCGCAGGGAGGACGGTCCCAGCTCGTGCCAGGTGGTGATGTCCGGCAGGACGTTCTCCCGCTTCGCGAAGGCGAGGAAGTCGGTCAGCAGCCTTGTGTGGTACGAGGATTCGTTGGGCCCGGCGATCCGGGCGTCCGGGTCGACGGCGCGGATACGCTGATGGACCGTCTTCCAGTCCTTGAGGAAGCGGTCCCGGTTGGCCTCGTACGTGGCCTGGTCGGCGACGCCCAGGTTGTACCAGATCTGGTCGGGCTCGTTGAACGGCACGTAGACGAAGTGCTCGCTGTCCGGGGCGGCGGCGATGTCCGCGGCGATCCGGTCGACCTTGGTGAGATAGTCGCTGATGCCCAGGTCCTCGTACGGCCACTTGGCGTACATGTCCTGCATCAGCACGAGAACGTCCCCGCCGCCGTTGCGCAGGAACGGCTTCGAGACGGAGATCGCGTCACCGTTGGGGTGCTGCGCCCCGCCCTCCGGCTTCTGCGAGACGGTGGTGACCTTCAGCGGCGCCAGGGCCGCGTCGCTCGGCACCCCGTCGTCGCCCAGCCCGTAGAGCGCCCCGTTCGCGCCGAGCATGACCTTGCCCTCGGGGGCGGCGAGGTCGACGGTCAGGCGCTGGGCCGCCACGGTGGCGGGCTGTTCGGCCGCCTGGGCCGCGGGCAGGAATCCTGCGGTCAACGCTGCTCCCAGCAAGGCGGCTCCCACGGCGGTGGACGCGCGGTGTCCCGCCCCGCCCCGCGTACGGGACCTGCGGAACATACGGCTCGTACTCACTGAACCTCCCTTTTCTCGGCGTTACTTGACGGCTCCACTGGTGATTCCGGACACGATCCTCCGCTGGGCCACCAGGAAGAGGGCGACCATGGGCAGGCTCATCACCACGACGTAGGCGAAGACGAGATGCCAGTTGTTGAGGTAGAGCTGGGCTCCGGCGACCTGGTACAGGTTGATGGGCAGGGTCGCGGCGTCCGAGCCCCCGAGGACGAAGAAGGCGTAGAAGATGTCGCTCCAGGCGTAGAGCATCACCATGATCGTCGCGGTGGCGATGACCGGCCGCAGCAGCGGGAGGATGAGGCTCAGGAAGATCCGCGGCGGCGTCGCGCCGTCCATCCGGGCCGCTTCCTCCAGCTCGTAGGGGATGGTGCGGATGAACCCGGTCATGAAGAAGACCGACGTGGACAGGTACATCCCGGTGTAGACGGCGATCATCCCGGGGCGGGTGCCGGCGAGTCCGAGCTGCCGCAGCTCCATCACGATGGTGATCACGGCAGGCGGCAGCAGCAGACCGCTGATGGTCAGCGCGTACGCCGCCGACACGAGCCGGGACGAGCGGCGCGCGAAGACCCAGGCCGCGCCCGCGCCGAGGATCAGCACCAGCGCCACCGAAGGAATTACCACCAGAAGGGAGTTGACGAAGCCGCGCAGCATCTCGCCCTGGTTGACGGCGTCCGCGTAGTTGTCGGCGGGCTGCCAGTGGACCGGCGGATCGAGGTTGGGACGGACCGCCTCGCCCTGTGGCTTGGCCGAGGTGACGAGGACCAGCCACAGGGGTACGCCGACGGCGACGGCGGCGAGCACCACCACCAGGACAGGCCGTCCGAGGCGCCAGGCCCGGGACTCCCGGCCGGGGGCCGGTGCGCGGCCGGCCGAACGGAGAACGTGGGTGATGGTCACAGCATCCGCTCCCTTCTGCGCAGCCCGATGACGAGGGGGATCGCGAGGGCGACGACGATCAGGAAGAGGACGAGGCTCATCGCGGAGGCCTGGGCGTAAAGGCCCTGTCCGAAGATCCGGAACATGTAGATGTTGAAGACCTCGGTGGAGGCGGCGGGGCCGCCGCCCGTGGTGGCCTGGACGATGTCGAAGGTGTTCATCGAGCCGATCAGCGCGGTCGTCACGTTGAAGGTGAGGGCGGGCGCGAGCATGGGCCAGCGCACGGAGCGGAAGGCGCGCCAGGGCCCCGCCCCGTCGACCCGCGCGGCCTCCAGCATGTCGCCGGGGATGCCCTTGAGTCCGGCGAGATAGATCAGCATGGACAGGCCCATCCACTTCCAGCCGTGGATGACGGAGACCAGGACGAGGGTCCAGGTGGTGGAGCCGAGCCAGGGAATGTCCGTGCCGAGGAGCGAGTTGAGCGCGCCGTCCTGGTCGAGCAGGGCCTGGAACACGTAGCCGACGGCGAGCGCTGAGATCAGTACGGGCAGGAAGAACACGGCGCGGAAGAGGCGGTTGAAGCGGGAGTCCCGCTCCAGCAGCAGGGCCAGGCCGAGCCCGAAGCCGTTCTGGAAGAGGGCGGCGAGGGCCGCGTAGACCAGAGTGGTCCTGATGGCTCTGAGCAGCGAGCCGTCGTCGGCGATCGTCGCGAGGTTGTCGAGCCCGGTGAAGGCGATGTCGGAGTGGTAGGAGGACCAATTGGTGAACGGATAGTAGAAGTTGAGCAGGTTCGGCACCAGGAAGAAGCCGACGAAGAGCACGACCGCCGGCAGCGCGAACCACCAGGGGTGGTGGACGGCCGCGCGGGGCAGCCGTCCCACCGGTTTCCTCTCCCCACGGGCGGACGGCGCCGCCTTGCGTGAGCGTATGGCTGTCTGCGCCACGGCGGGCATCCCTCGTTCCGAAGTGATCAGTGATGAGGCGGAGATGGCGTCCCGTCAGTGAGGTCAGAAGCCGGGAGCGCCCTGCGCCCTGGCCACCTGGGCGAACTGGTCCTGGATGGCCTGGGCCACCTGCGCCGGGGTCTTCTTGCCGTAGATCATGTCGGCGAGGTAGAGGTGGGTGTCCGGGGCGACGACGGCCTTGGCCTGGAACACACCGTTGGCGGTCGGCAGCGCCTTGAGCTGGGCCAGAGAGGTGCCGGGCAGTCCGGCGGGGCTGGGGACGCCGGGCTGTACGGACGGGATCTTCATCGCCTTGATGTAGTCCGCGTAGTCCGTGCCGAGCCAGAAGGCGAGGAACTGCCGGGCGGCGTTCTGGCGCTTCTCGTCGCCGGTCCTGAAGGCGACGACCCCGTTCGTCTGGTCGGGCGAGTACAGGCCGGCGGTGTCCGAGTTCGACACCGGGAACCAGCCGATCCTCCGGTCGATCTCCTCCGTGCTGTGCTTCGCCTGCAACTGCGTCTGGAAGGAGGTGACGTTGAGGACCATGCCCGCGTGGCCGTTCCAGAGCGCGTCGGCGGAGCCGGTGAAGGTGCCCGTACGGTAGTTCTTCTGCGCGAGCCCGGCGCCGAGGAGCTGGTCCTTGTACGTGGTGACGGCCTTGACGACGACCGGGTCGGTCCACTTCTCCTTGTTCGTGTTGAGCCCGGCCCACCACTGCCGGTCGAGGTCGGTGAGCTGGACCTGCATCTGCCACTGCAGGGGCCACTTGTCGCCACCGGACTCGTAGAACGCGTCCGCGTCGGTCCGGTCCTTGACCGTGTGGCCGAGCTTCAGCAACTCCGCGTAGCTCCGCGGGAACCGGTCCTCGGTGATGCCCGCCTTCCGGAAGACGTCCTTGTTGTAGTAGACGCCGAGCATGGCGGGGCTGGTGACGATGGCGGCGTACCGCTTGCCGTCGATGACACCGAGGGACTTCTCCGTGTCGCCGAGCTTGTCCGCCCACGGCTCCTGATCGAGGGTGAGGAGGTTCTGCCGGGGCTGGATGAAGGGCAGTGTGGAGAGGGACGGCTGCCAGAACATCAGGTCCGGCTTGTCGCCCGAAGCCAGCTTGGTCGGTACGTTCTGCTCGTACAGGTCGGGGATGGCCTGGGTGTCGACCGAGGCGCCGGTGGCCTCCTCGAAGGCGTCGACGACCTGCCGGGGCGCGTTGACGGTGTTCTGCGCCGTCCACATCGTCAGCCTCACACCGTCGAGCCTGGCCGTCGGGTCGACCTGGGCGCCGGAGCCGGAGTCCGCGCCGCTGCCGCCGGTTCCGGCCGTGGGGTCGCTGCACGCGGTGGCGGTGAGGGCGGTCACGCATATCAGGACGAGGGCTGGGAGAACTCTCTTCATCGGGGTCTCTGCCTCACTGCGTAGGGGGACATGGGGAGGACGCGCTCCGGCCGGCGGGTTCCCGGTGGGGCTCCGGACCGGTGTCAGGGCTCCCGGGCCGGTGTCAGGGCTCCCGGGCCGGTGTCAGGGCTCCCGGGTGGCGGCGGACGGTGGCGGGCCCGAGGCGGCCGGCGGCCGGCCCCGAGCTCTCCCGCACCATCAGCTCCGGTACGGAGAGCGGGCGCGGCGCCACCGGCTCCGACTGCTCGACGACCCCGTGCAGCAGTCCGAAGGCGGCCCGTCCCAGGCCGGTGAAGTCCAGTCGTACGGAGGTGAGTGAGGGGGTGAGGTACGCGGAGCCGGGGGCGTCGTCGAAGCCCGCCACGCTCACCTCGCCGGGGATCGCCCGCCCCGCCTCGTGCAGCGCCCGGATCACCCCGAGCGCGAGATCGTCGTTGCCGCAGAGGATCGCGGTGACGGCAGGGTCCGCGGCCAGCTTCCGCCCCGCCGCGTACCCGTCGGCCGGCCCCCAGCCGCCCTGGACCGGGCGCGGCTCGGGCGCCCCGGCCTCGCGCAGCGCGGCCAGCCACCCCGCCGTTCGGGGCGCGGTGCCCGGGGTGCTGGAGGGGATCGCCACGTAGTGCACGGTCTCGTGGCCGAGCGCCAGCAGGTGGCGGGTGGCCTCGTGGGCCGCCCTCCGGTCGTCGGTCCACACCCAGGGCAGTCCGTCGCCGGGCGGGCTCGCGGGGGTCTCGACCACGCCGACCACCGGCAGCCCGGCGGGGACGGCACCCAGCGCCGCCACCCCGGCCGGGTCGTACGCGATCACGATCAGTCCGCCGCCCGTGTCGGCGGCGCGCCGGACCTCGGCCCGTACGGCGCTCTCGTCGGCCGATTCGAGCACCCCGATCCCCATGGCGTAGGAGGCGCCACGTGCCGCCTCCTCGATACCCTGGAGGATCGCCGCGTAGCCGTGGTGCGTGGTGTTCGCGGTGAGTACGGTGACGGACCGGGACCGGCCGCTGGCCAGGGCGAGCGCGGTGGCGCTGCGCCGGAAACCCAGCTCGTCGATGGTGGCGAGGACGCGTTCGCGGGTGGACTGTCTGACGCTCGGATGGCCGTTGATCACACGGGAGACGGTCTGGTACGAGACGTCGGCGGCGGCGGCGACGTCCCGGATGCTCGGGCCCGCCTTCGCGCCCGCCTTGGCCGTCTTCCTTGTGTGACCGGTCACATTCATGCCAGGATTGTGACCGGTCACACAGGGCGCGTCAAGAGACCGTAACGAAGGATTCACGCGCCGGACGCACACCGCCGACACCGGCGGAACGGGAGGGGACACGTTGACCGGTCAGCCGGCGAACAGCACGCGGGAGACGTTCACTTGGGGGCACGCGGAGCTCCGCGCGGAGTTCGCGACGGCCGCCGACGGCACGCTGAGGATGACCGGGCTGACCCGCCCCGACGAGACGGCCGGGGCCCCGTCGGACAGCTCCGGGGGCGTTCTCCCGGGCGCCTCGGCGCCGCTGCCGCTCGTCGAGGTGACCGCACTGGGCCACGGCAGCGGCTGGTCGGGGCAGCGCTTCCTGGACGGGGCGCTCGGCTCGCGGCTGCGGTACCGCGCGCACCGCTCCGCGCACGTGGGCGGCTGGCACCGGCTCACCGTCGAACTGCATGATCCGCTCAGCGGGTTGACCGCCGAGGTGCGTCTCTCCTCGCCCGACGGGGTGGCCGTGCTCCGCGGTGAGGTGCGGCTCGTGAACGAGGGGGCGGAGCCGCTCGTCGTGCAGTCCGTCAGCAGCCTGCTCGTGGGCGGGCTGCCCTCCCCCGACGTACTCGACGTGCACCGCGCGCGCAACGACTGGCTGGCGGAGTGCCGTTGGTACCGTACGCCGCTGCGCGAGACGGTCGCCGCACTCAACCACGGGGCCCACGAGCACGACAGCCGGGCCGCGCTCGCCCTCGCCGGGCGCGGAAGCTGGCCCAGTGACGGTCATCTGCCGATGGGCGGGCTGACCGACCGCACCACCGGCCGCGGACTGCTCTGGCAGATCGAGTCGGCCGCGGGGTGGCGGTGGGACACCGGCGAGCGGGCCGGCGCCGCGTACCTCGCGCTGAACGGGCCCACCGACGCCGAGCACCAGTGGCGTGAACGGCTTGCTCCCGGTGGGGAGTTCACCACGGTCGCCGCCGCGCTGGCGGTGGGATCGGACTTCGAGGACGCGCTCGGTCATCTCACCGCGTACCGCCGGGCCGTGCGCCGCCCGCACCCGGATCACACCGCGCTGCCGGTGGTCTTCAACGACTACATGAACACCCTGATGGGCGACCCGACGACCGAGCGTCTGCTGCCGCTCGTCGACGCCGCCGCCGCGGCGGGCGCGGAGTACTTCTGCATCGACTCCGGCTGGTACGACGACCACGCGAAAGGCTGGTGGGACAGCGTCGGCGCGTGGCAGCCCTCGGAGCGCCGGTTCCCGGACGGCGGCATCCAGGCCGTGCTGGACCACATCCGCTCGCGCGGCATGGTCCCGGGGCTCTGGCTGGAGCCCGAGGTGGTGGGGGTGCGGAGCCCGGTCGCCACGTCCCTGCCTCCCGAGGCGTTCTTCCGGCGCGACGGTGTCCGGATCACCGAACACGGCCGTCACCAGCTCGATCTGCGTCATCCGGCGGCCCGCGCGCATCTCGACGCGACGGTCGACCGGATCGTCGGCGACTGGGGGGTCGGGTATCTCAAGCTCGACTACAACATCAGTGTGGCGCCGGGCACCCAGGGCGACGGGGACACCTCGCCCGGCGGCGGCCTGCTCGGCCACTCCCGTGCCTATCTTGAGTGGCTGAACGCGGTACTGGACCGTTTTCCCGGCCTGGTCGTCGAGAACTGCGCGTCCGGCGGCATGCGGATGGACGGCGCCTCCCTGGCGGTCTCCCAGCTCCAGTCCACCAGCGATCAGCAGGATCCCCTGTACTACCCGCCGATCGCGGCCTCGGCTCCGACGGCCGTGCCGCCGGAGCAGGGCGCGGTCTGGGCGTATCCGCAGCCGGGGTTCACCCCGCAGGAGATCTCCTTCACCCTCGGGAGCGCGCTGCTGGGCCGGATCCACCTCTCCGGGCACCTGGATCACATGACGCCGGACCAACTCGCCCTGGTCCAGCAGGCGGTGGCCACCTACAAGAGGGTGCGGGCCGACCTGCCCGCGGCTGTGCCCTTCTGGCCGCTGGGGCTGCCGCAGTGGACCGACGCCTGGATCGCGCTGGGGCTGCGGCCGGGCGGCGGATCCGAGGACGCGGCCGGCGGTACGAGCTATCTGTCGCTCTGGCGCAGGGACGCGGAGGCCGCGCGCACCCTGTCCGTACCGCATCTCGCGGGCGTCGAGGCGCGCGTGGAGATCCTGCACCCCGCGGCGTCGTCGGGCAGGGCGCGCTGGCGGGCGGAGCGCGCGGAGCTGACCGTCGAACTGCCCGCCGCCCCGGCCTGCGTGCTCCTCGCCCTCACACCGACGGAGGCCCTCACACCGACGGCGGCGCCCACCCCGCCGGCGTAGGAGACAGCCTCCGGGACGGAGTGCGGTGGGACCCACGGTGCGGACGCGCTCCCGGCCGCGCCGGAGGATTCCGGTGCGGCCCATCCGTACACAACCATTGACGCTGTGTCGCACACGTGGCAACACTTCAAGACGGCCGTTCCAACAGGAACACGCAAGACCCCACAGAACATCCTGTCCGGGGAGGACCTCCATGCGCCCCCGCACCGCACGCAGAGGCTTCGTTCCACTCGTCGCCCTGCTTCTCGGACTGCTCACCGTCCCCGGAGGGTCCGCGCACGCGGAGTCCCCGGGCGACAGCGACCGGGCCGCCACCGTGCTCGCCGCCCAACAGCTCACCGTGGACGGTCTGGACGACGTGCGCGGCCATCTCACCCTGCCGGACACCGGCACCGACGCCACCTCCGTGAGCTGGAAGTCCGACCATCCGGCGCTGATCGACGCGACCGGTCTGGTCCACCGCCCCCGGCACGGCTCCGGCGCACGGTCCTTACGGCTCACCGCGACCGTCAGCCGTGGCGAGGCCCACACCACCCGGGTGTTCCCCGCCACCGTCCGCGAACTGCCCGCGAAGCAGAAGTACGCGGGGTACGCCTTCAGTTACTTCACCGGCGAGGGCACCGCGAACGGCGAGCAGATCCGGACCGCGCTCAGCCGTGGCAACGACCCTCTGCACTGGCGGGAGTTGAACGGCGGCAAGCCGGTCCTCTCCTCGGACCTCGGTACGAAGGGGCTGCGCGACCCGTTCGTCATCCGCTCCCCCGAGGGCGACAAGTTCTACCAGATCGCCACCGACCTCCGGATGTACGGCAACGGCGACTGGGACCAGGTGCAGCGCACCGGCAGCAGGTCCATCATGGTGTGGGAGTCCACCGACCTGGTGAACTGGACCGACCAGCGGCTGGTGAAGGTCGCCCCGGACACCGCGGGCAACACCTGGGCCCCCGAGGCGTACCACGACGACAAGCTGAACGCGTACGTCGTCTTCTGGGCCTCGAAGATCTACGCGGCCGACGACCCGCGGCACACCGGCTCGACGTACAACAGGATGATGTACGCGACCACGCGCGACTTCCGTACCTTCAGCGAGGCGAAGGTGTGGAACGACCCCGGCTACTCGGTCATCGACTCGACCGTGATCCGGCACGACGGCAGCTACTACCGCTTCACGAAGGACGAGCGGGACGGCTCCTCGTCCACCCCGTGCGCCAAGTTCATCACCGCCGAGAGGTCCGGCGACCTGCGCTCCCCCTCGTACGACTTCGTCGCCGACTGCATCGGCAGGGGATCGATCTCCCGGGGTGAGGGACCGACCGTCTTCAAGTCCAACACCGAGGAGAAGTGGTACCTGTTCATCGACGAGTTCGGGGACCGCGGTTACATCCCCTTCGAGACCACCGACCTCGACTCCGGCAGGTGGACCATGTCGGAGAACTACGAACTCCCGGTGAGCCCGCGCCACGGCACCGTCCTGCCGGTGACCCGGACGGAGTACGACCGGCTGCTCGGCGCGTACGCCCCCAAGGCGTCGGTCGCCGACGCGACGAGCCCCGGCCTCAAGGCGTACGCCCTGGTCGACGACGCGACGGCGAGGGTCGCCCTGCCACTGGATCCTGGCACGCGACTCCCGGGCCCGGCACCGAGGTTCGGGCTCTCCGAGGAGGCGCGGATCAGCCCGCCCTCCGGAACGCGGCGGGACTTCCGCACAGTGACAGTCCAGCGCCGGGAGTGAACGGCTGCCGTCCGGAGTGCCGGACGGCAGCCGCCGCGCGTCGCGGGCGTTACCGCTCACGGCTCACGGCTCACGGCTCACGGCTCACGGCTCACGGCTTGGGCAGGGTGCAGCCCGCGGCGCTCAGGTCGATCCTGCTGCCGGTGGTGACGCAGGCCACGATCCCGTAGGTCTCCTGTGCGTAGTTGATGCCCTGGCGCACGGTGACGGTGCCGTTCGCGTCGACCTCGCAGGGGTTGTTCAGTGTGCAGCGCGCGCCGTCCTCATTACCCGTGTTGTTGACGGCGACGACCTTTCCGGTGGCGTTGTCGATCACGGGCGAGCCCGAGGTGCCGCCGATGGTGTTGCAGGCGGAGGTGTAGCGGACCGAGTCCTTCCAGGTCCAGCTCCCCTCCTTCAGCAGGTAGGCGAAGCCGTCGACGTTGCAGCTGTAGATGCGCTTCCAGTAGCCGGAGACGACCTTGATCGCGGTGCCCTGCACGGGGCGGGCGGCGTTGAGTGCCAGCGCCGTGATGCCGTACGCGCTCTGGATCTGGGCGTAGGTGCTGGTGAGCTGGTACAGCGAGACGTCCGTGTCGGTCATCGTGGCGTACGCGATCTTGCTGGCCCGCAGGGTCGCCACGCCGGTGCCGGCCGAGTTGAGCAGAGTGAAGGTGCGGGTGGACGCCCGGTCGACGATGACCTGTCCGGCGGCCGGGAACCCGGTCTCCAGGCAGTGCCCGTTGGACAGGACGAGGGCGGGATCGGCCGGCTGCGACTGGGGTGTACGGACGACGGAGCCGGAACAGTTGCTGAGCGCGACCGTTCCGGCGAAGTCGACCGCCGCGAGCTGGGCTTGGGGTGCCGGATCGGCGACGCGGGTCGCCGCGTCGGCCCGTACAGCCTTCGTGGGCGCGCCCGCGTCATGGCTTGTGGCCATCGCGGGTGCCGCGCCTGCCCCGAGGAGCAGGACGGCGAGTAGCGCGCCGAGGAGAGGCTTTCTCATGTGGTGTCCCCTCTGTGACCGAAGTTCCTTCGGTTTTGTCATGGGCATTGTTGACGCCGGGACGCCAACGGGCAACCACGCCTGGGGAGTTCGAACACGGAGAGGGCCGGAACACAGAGCGGGGCGGGACGGCGCCTCTCGGCACCGCCCCGCCCCGGACACTCGCTCGTCGGGTCAGTTGATCAGTTCATTGCCTGCCTGGACCGCGTCCGTTCCGGCCTGGACGGCCTTCTTCACGGCGCCGACCTTCTTGCCCACCTTGTCCCCGGTGACACCCTGGACGACCGGCTTGGCCTCCTGGCCGAGGGCGGCGGCGGTCTTCGCCGTACCGCTCAGCGTGGAGCCGAGGTCGAAGGCCTGGGCGGAGGGGGCGACGGCGGCGAGAAGCGCGGAACCGGCGGCGGCTGCGGTGAGAATCCGTTGCACGTTCATGATCGATACAACGAGCGGAAACGCCGGAGGGCACGTTCCGGGACCCGATGGGATGAGACGTCCTCCGACCGGCGGTCACGCCGGCCGTCAGGACGCCCTGTCCGTAGGCACGTTGTACGACAGGAGCGCGGGCTGCCCGGCCGTCACCCGCACCTCGGTGATAGCGCAGTTACGGATCCCCGGCAGGACCCTGCGGTACGCGCTCTCCGGGATCCCTAGCAGCCGGCACAGGACCAGCCGGAAGAGGGTGTTGTGCGCGACGACCAGCACGCGCCCGCCGGGCCGCGCGTCCGCGAGGCGCAGCAGCGCGGCGGCACCGCGCCCCGCGGCGGCCTTCGGGTCCTCCCCTCCCGGCAGCGGATGGGCGGCCGGATCGCTGACGAAGGCCGCCGTCTCGCGGGGGTGCGACGCCTGGAGTTCGGCGAGGGTGCGCCCCTCGGCGACCCCGAAGTCGATCTCGGCCAGCTCCGGTTCGACGACGGCCGTCAGCCCCGTCGTACGGACAGCCGGTTCCGCGGTGCGCCGGGCCCGGCCGAGGGGGGAGGTGACGATCGCGTCGAGCCGGGCGCCGCCCGCCCATATGCCGAGCTCCCCGGCCTGCTCGACGCCGCGCGGGGTCAGCTCGATGTCGCTGACGCCGGTGTAGCGGTTCTCCGCGTGCCAGACGGTCTCACCGTGGCGGACGAGGAAGAGCGTCGCCGGCTCCTGCGTGAGGGGGGTCGGTGCGGGGTTCATCCGTGCTCCCGTGCGTAGGTGGCGGTCGGCGCGGGCAGCCAGCCGCGTTGTTCCAGCGCGTCGACCAGGGTGACGAAGGGTTCCTGGAAGCGGGCGCCGACCCGGGGGCGCGGCTCCAGGACCGTACGGACGCGGACCATGGCGCGCAGGTCGGAGAGGGGCGCGTCCGGCCCCGCCCGGCCCGCGTCCGTGGCGGCGCGCCGTACGCCGTGGGCGGCGAGCACCGCCATGCCGAGGGCGGAGTCGGTGTGTGCGGGAACGGTGGCCCTGCGGCCCAGGACGTCCGCCCGGAGCTGGTTCCAGTAGGCGCTGCGGGTGGCGCCGCCCGTGAAGGTGACCGCCCGGTCGACGGGGGCGCCGAGTTGGCCGATGTACGCCAGGCAGAGCCGTTCGACGAGGGCGACGCCCTGGAGCAGCGCGGCGTAGTGGTCGGCGTCGTCGCGGGGCGCGCCCAGCGTGAAGGGCTCGGCGTCGGGGGCCAGGAAGGGGAAGCGCTCGCCGTGCGAGACCAGGGGGTAGGCGACGGCGCCCGCCGGTTCGCGGTGTGCGGCGAGGCGGTCGAGGTGGGCGAGGTCGGCCCCGGGGAAGGCCCGGGTCAGGGCGCCCGCGCCGACGCTGGAGGCGCCGCCGGGGAGCCAGTGGCCGTCCGGGGAGAGATGGCTGTAGAGCACGCCGGCGGGGTCGTGGAGCGGGGCGGCGGTGACGCCCTTGAGGACGAGCGTGGTGCCGAGGACGGTGTTCCACTGGCCGATGTCCCAGGCACCGGAGCCGAGTTGGGCGGCGCAGCCGTCGGTCATGCCCGCGACGACCGGGGTGGACACGGCGAGCCCCGTGGCATCGGCCGCCGCGGCGCACACCGTGCCGAGGAGGGTGCCGGGGAGCACGACGGCCGGGAAGTCCAGCTCCGCGAGGCCGAGCCGGTCGTGGACGGCGAGGGGCCACGACCGGGTGGTCAGGTCGTAGCCGGTCTTCAGCGCGTGGCTGGTGTCGGTCGGTACGGGGTGTCCGACGAGCCGGGCGGTGACGAAGTCGGCCTGGTGGCAGACGCGGGCGCCGCGGAGCGTGTCCGTGGCCGCGGAGTCCTCGGCGGCCCCGGTCAGCCAGAGGAGTTTGGCGAGGGCCCAGCTCGGCTGGATGCGGTGTCCCATCGACCGCCACACGTCGGCGCCGGCCTCCTGGGCCCGCGCCGCCTCGGCGCCGGCGCGCCCGTCGTCGTACATGAGCGCGGGGGTGAGCGGCGCGCCGTCGGGGCCGGTCAGCAGGACCGTACCGGACGTCCCGCACACGGAGAGACCCCGTACCCGCGCGGCGGCGACGGTACGGAGCGTTCCGCGCAGCGCGTCGCGGACGCCCGACCACCAGTCGTCGGGGAGCTGTTCGTGGCGGTCCTGGTCGCGGTGGCCGGTGAGGGGGGCGGAGCCGCGGCCGACCACCTGGCCGCCGTCGGTGACGGCGAGCGCGCGCACGCTCTGGGTCCCGAGGTCCACTCCGATCCACACGTCCCCGTGGCGTGGGTCCGTCACAAGCTCCCGCCTTCCCGTCGTTCCCGTCGTTGTACAGCGGTGCCGGCTGATCTCACGACGCGTGACCCCAGGGCGCTTTTCACACCCGCGTCCACGCCTCAGGACTGACGTGCCGACAGCCGGCCGTGGCCCGGATCTCCCCTGTCCTGCCTGGTGGGGAACGCTCCGCCCGGTCGGCCGACGGGTTGACCTGCCCGCCGTCCGTGGTGAACACTGCCGACGGTACATCAACAAACAATGTTATATCCTCAGAACTTGATGTTACTGAGGTGTCGCTGGAACAGGACCGAGGAATGTCACAGGACAAGAGCCGGCGGGGCCCTCTCCAGCGCCGCCGCGAGATTTCCGACCATGTGCTGACCGAGGGTTCGGTGTCGGCGTCGGATCTCGCGGAGCGGTTCGGCGTGAGCGTGATGACGATCTACCGCGACATCGACGAGCTGGAACGCGAGGGCGTGCTGCGCAAGTTCCGCGGCGGGGTCACCGTCCAGCCCTCCGGCGTGTTCGAGAGCAATGTGGCGTTCCGCAAGAAGACCATGCGGCTGGAGAAGGAGGCGATCGCGGCCAGGGCGGCGTCGCTGATCGAGCCCGGCATGTCGGTGATGCTGGACGACTCGACCACCGCGCTGGAGCTGGCCCGGCTCCTCCCCCGCTTCGAGCCGCTGACCGTCGTGACCAACTTCCTGGAGGTGCTGAACCTCCTCGCGGACGAACGCGGCCTCCATCTCATGGCGCTGGGCGGCGACTACGACCCGCTGCACGACTCGTTCCTCGGCGTCCCCTGCGTGGAGGCCGTGGAGGCGCTCCGTGTCGACCTGTGCTTCGTCTCCACCTCTTCGGTCCACGGCGACTACGCCTACCACCAGGAACAGCGCATCGTCGCCGTCAAGCGGGCGATGCTCAAGGCCGCCGGGCGCAGCGTCCTGATGATCGACCACTCGAAACTCGGCCGCACCGCGCTGCACCGGCTGACCCCGCTCACCACCTTCGATCTGATACTGATCGACGACCGCACCCCGCCCGATGTGCTGCGCTCCCTCGACGAGCGCGGTGTCCCCTACGAGATCGCCGAGATCGCCGCCGTCTGAGGCGCCGTCCGACGAGCCGTCGGGCGGGCCGTCGGGCGGGCCGTCGGGCGGGCCCCGAACGAGTTCAGCGCCGAGTCCAGCCGAGTTCGGTCCAGTCCAGCCCGGTCCAGCCGAATTCAGTCCAGTCCAGTCCAGCCGAAGGAGACCGCGCCGATGAGAATCCTCGCCGCGGGCGACCACTTCGTCGCCCCCGACCTGTTCACCCGGGAACTGGAGGCCGAGATCGGCCGAGATCATACGATCGCGGAGTTGCTGCTGGACTGGCCGCTGACCCCGTTCGGCCCGGTCGGTGAGGTCGAGGAGGCGTCGGGTGACGAGGAGACCGTCCTCGCCGCGCTGGAGGGGGCACGCGTATGCGTCACCCAGATGGCCCCGGTGACCCGCAAGGTCCTCGAAGGCTCCCCCGAGCTGCGGCTGGTGGTGGTCGGCCGGGGCGGGCCCGTCAACGTCAATCTCGACGCGGCGAAGGAGCGGGGCGTCCAGGTCTGCAACACGCCCGGCCGTAACGCCGCGGCCACCGCCGAGTACACGGTGGGCCTGCTCCTCGCCGCGATGCGCCGTATCCCGGAGACGTCGGCGGCGCTCGCCGCGGGCCGCTGGGCCGGCGAGTTCTACACGTACGGCAACTGCGGCCCCGGCCTGGACGGGGCGACGGTCGGACTGATCGGCTGCGGCGCGGTCGGCAGCCGGGTGGCGCGCGCGCTGACCGCGTTCGGCGCGCGCGTCCTCCTGTACGACCCGTACGCGGACCAGGACGCGCTGCGCGAGGCGGGTACGCCCGTCGCGGACCTGGACGAGCTGCTGGGCCGCTCCGAGGTGGTGTCGCTGCACGCGCGGCTCACGCCGGAGACCCGGGGGCTGCTCGGCGCCCGCGAACTGGCCCTGCTCCCCGAGGGCGCGGTGGTGGTCAACTGCGCGCGCGGCGCGCTGCTGGACGAGGCGGCGCTCTGTGACGCGCTGGAGTCGGGGCGGCTCGGGGCGGCGGGCCTCGACGTGTTCGCCGTGGAGCCGCCCCCCGCGGGGTCGCGGCTGCGGACCGCTCCCCGGCTGGTCATGACGCCCCATCTGGCGGGCGCCAACACCGCCGTCGCGCACAACGCGGCGCGGATCGCGGCGGCCGAGGTGGGCCGCTTCCTGCGCGGTGAGCCGCTCGCGCACCGCGTCGTCTGAACAGCTACCGCCCCCGCGGCACAGCACATCGAATCGAATCGGCAAGAGGAGACACGGTGTTCGTCGGAGTGGACATGGGTACCTCGGTCGCCAAGGCGGTCGCCTTCGCGGAGGACGGGGCGCCGCTCGGCGTGGAGTCGGTCCCGATCTCGCTGGGCGGGCAGGGCGACCACGTGGAGCAGGATGTCGAGGAGGTGGTGCGCGCCGCCGGCGATGTCGTCGCCGCGGTGACCGCGGGCCGTACCCCGGAGCTGGTCGCCCTGACCGGCCAGGGCGACGGCCTGTGGCTGGCAGACGACCGGGGCCGGGCCGTACGCCCCGCGCTGTCCTGGATGGACGGCCGCGCGGGCGCTCTCGTCGCGGGGTGGATGGCCGACGGTACGGCGCGGCGGATGTACCGGCGTACGGGGAACGTCCTGTTCCCGGGCTCCCCGGGCCCGCTGCTGGCCTGGCTGGACCGGTACGAGCCGCGCTCCCTGGACGCGGCGACGACCGCCGCGTGCTGCAAGGACATCGTTCATCTGCGGCTGACGGGCGAGCGCGCCACCGATCTCTCCGACGCGTCCGTCCCCTTCCTCGACCCGCGCACCCGCGCCTACGCCCCCGAGGCGCTCTCCGCCCTCGGAGTCGGCCACCGCGCGGGGCTGCTGCCGCCCATCGCGGCGAGCCTGCCGTACGGGGAGGCGCTCGGGAACGTCCCGGGGCTGCCCGCCGGGACGCCGGTCACCTCGGGTCCTTACGACCTGCCCGCGTGCGCGATCGGCGCGGGCGTGACCGAGCCGGGGGACGGACTGCTCATCGTCGGTTCGACGCTGGCGTGCCAGGTCGTCGTCGAACGGGTCGCGTTCGAGGAGGAGCCGGTGGGTTTCCATCTCGCGCTGGCGAGGCCGGACCGCCATATGCGGGCCCTGCCGGCGATGACCGGCACGGTGGCGCTCGACTGGGTGCTGGGAATCACCGGCACCTCGCACGGACAGCTCTCCGACCTGCTGGACGGGACACCGCGCGGCGCCCGGGGCGTGGCCGCGCTCCCCTATCTCTCGCCCTCGGGCGAGCGTGTCCCGTTCGTGGACCACACCGCGCGCGCGGAGTTCACCGGCCTCGATCTGCGGGCCTCGCGCGCCGATCTCGTCCGGGGCATGTGCGAGGCGATCGCCTTCGCGGCCCGGCACTGTCTGGAGGCGGCGGGCCTCACCGGTGAACTGGCCGTGTGCGGCGGCGGTACCCGCAGCCCGGCCTGGCTGCGGCTGTTCGCCGAGGTGATCGGACGGCCGCTGCGGGTGGCACGCGGCCCGGAGCCGGGCGCGCGCGGCGCCGTGCTGGCCGCCGTCGCGGCCCGGGGCGAGCGGCTGGGCCGGGAGCTGGACGTCGCCGCGTGGACGGCGCCGGAGGCGGTGGTGGACCCGGATCCGGCGGGTGTGGCGTACTACGAGGAGGCGTACGCGGACTACCTGTTCCGGGTGGAGAGCGCGCGGGCCCGGTGGCGGGGCCCCGCCACCGCCCGGTGAGCCGGGCGCCGTCCCGGGCGCCGTGCCCGGACCTGGCTCTCAGCCCTTGAGGCCGCTCGCGAACCCCTTGATGACGTAGCGCTGGAGGAGCAGGAACACGAGCAGGATCGGCAGCGCGGCCAGCACCAGTCCGGCGAAGACCAGACCGTAGTCGGAGACGTACTGGCCGACGAAGGAGAACACCCCCACCGGCACGGTCTCCTTGCCGGATCCGCCGAGGTAGAGCAGCGGGGTGAAGAAGTCGTTCCAGATGAACACCGCGTTCAGGATGATCACGGTGCCGGTGATGGGCCGCAGCAGGGGGAAGACGATCCGGGTGAACGCCTGCCGGTGGTCGCAGCCGTCGATCAGCGCCGCCTGCGCGTAGTCCGCGGGCAGGGCGCGGATGAAGCCGGTGTAGAGGAAGACGGTGAACGGGAGCTGGATGCCCGTGTAGAAGAGGACCATCCCTTGGTACGTGCCGAGCCAGCCGAGGTTGTCGACCAGTTCGTAGAGCGGGATCATCCCGAGCTGGAACGGCAGCACGATCCCCAGCAGGAAGAGGACGTAGAGCCCGTAGCCGAGTCCGCGCGCGCGGCGGGCGAGGTAGTAGGCGCCGGTGGAGCCGAGGAGGATGAGCAGGAGCAGGCTGACGGTGGTGATGACGGCGCTGCTGACCAGGGCGGGGCCGAGCGAGGCGGAGGTCCAGGCGTCCCCGAAGTTGGCGAGGGTGGGCGGCGCGGGCGGTGACAGGGGGGACTCGGCTATCTGTCGCGGGTCCTTCATCGCCAGGGTGATCAGCGCGTACACGGGGAAGAGGAAGACCACCGCGACGGCGATCATCACGAGTTCCAGGACATGACCGCCGTAACGGGAGAGCCCTTTGGGCGGCCTGCCGGCGGGCCGGACGTCCCGCGGGACGGTGGTGGTGGCGGTGGTACTCACGTGGTGACCTCCCGGGCGCGCAGATAGCGGAGCTGGACCAGGGAGACGGCGGCGACGAACAGCGCGAGGACGAGCGCGACGGCGGTGCTGTAGCCGAACTTGCCGAAGACGAAGGCTTCTTTGTAGAGCACCGTCGACAGGGTCTCGCTGGAGGTGCCGGGGCCGCCGTTGGTGGCCGCGTACACCTGGTCGAAGAGTTTCAGGCCGCCGATGGTCGACAGCATCAGGTTGATGGTGAGCGCCGGGGCGAGCAGCGGCCAGGTGACGTAACGGAAGCGCTGCCACGCACCGGCGCCGTCGATCCGTGCCGCCTCGTGGAGTTCGGCGGGTACGCCCTGGAGCCCCGCCAGGAAGATGACCATCGAGTAGCCCGCGTACTGCCACACCACCATCGCCGCGACGGACCACAGGGCGAGCGAGGGGTCGCCGAGCCAGTCCTGGCGCAGCCCGCCGAGCCCGACCGCGCCGAGGATCCCGTTGAGTCCGGCGCCGTCGTCGGGGTTGTAGACGTACTTCCACAGGAAGGCGACCATGACGGGGCTGACCACGGCGGGCGCGAAGAAGATCACGCGGAGCAGGGAGCGCGATCGGATGTTGGCGTGCACACCCAGCGCGAGCAGCAGTCCGACGGCGTTCTGGACGACGACCACGGCGACGGTGAGCAGCAGGGTGTTGCCGACGGATTCCAGGGCGCGCCGGTCGTCCAGCAGGGTACGGAAGTTGTCCAGGCCGACGAAGGAGAAGCCGCCGATTCCGGACCAGTCGGTGAAGGCGTACACGACGCCGGCGAGGCTCGGGTAGAGGACGACGACGGCGTACACCAGGAGCGCGGGCACGACGAAGCCCCATGGCGGGACGGTGACGTCACGCCGCCACTTGGCGGTACGCGCCGGGCCGCTGGTGTCCGGCCTCTTCGGGGTGGCGGTGGCAGACGCCGGCGGCCCCCCGGACGCGGTCCGCTCGGGCAGGGGGGTCACGACTTCTTTCCGTAGGCCGTGTCCATCTGTCCGAGCGCGCCCTTGACGTCGGTCTTGCCCGCGAGCAGGTCCTGTACGGCGGCGAAGTGGGCGGGCTGCACCTCCGCGTTGGGCCAGGCCTGGTCCATGAAGGGGACGGCGCGGTCGGAGTCGATGATCGGCAGGAAGCCGCCGAGCACCGGGTCGATCCTGGTGGACGCGTCGCGCTGGAAGGGGATCGCGGAGACGGCCGTCGCCCAGGCGTTGATGTTCTCCTGCCGGCCGAGGAACTCGACGAACTCCTTGGCCTGGTCCGGGTTCTTGGCGTGGGCGGCGACGCCGAGCCCGACCACGATGCCGGCGGGTATCCACAGTCGCGCGGCGTCCTCACCGCCGGGGAAGGGGAACATGCCCAGGTCGTCGGGGGTCCTGGTGGCGTCGCGGAAGGTGGAGAGCACCGCGGAGACCTGGACGGCCATGGCCGCCTTGCCGCTCGCGACGAGCGAGGTCTGCTGCTCGAAGGTGGTGCCGTTGGGGTTGTCGTTGAAGAAGCCCTTGGTCTGGAGCTCCTTGTACTTGCCGAGGGCGTCGGCCCAGCCGGAGTCGGCGAACGTGGCACGTCCGGCGGCCATGTCGGCGTCGAAGCCGGGGGTCTCGGCGTACACCGCGTTGGGGACGAGTGCGTACGTGATGAGCTGGGTGACCCAGGGGGTCTGCGCGCCGAGGGCGATCGGCACGATGCCTTTCGCCTTCAGCTCGGCGCAGACGTCGAGGAGTTCGCTCCAGGTCGTGGGCGGCTGGACACCGGCCTTGGCGAACGCCTTCTTGTTGTAGACGGCGCCGATGACGCTGCTGCCCGCCGAGTAGAGGTAGGTCTTGCCCTCGTAGCGGTAGGCGGCGTCGAAGTTCTTGGGTATGCCCTGGGTCCACTTCTGCGCCGAGAGGTCGGTGAGCAGCCCGGCCTTGGCCAGTTCGACCATGGACATGGCGCTGCCGCTGCCCGGGAACAGGACGTGCACGTCGGGCGCGTTGCCGCCGGCGAGCTGGGTGCGGACGACGGTCTGGACCTGGTCGGTGGGGGCGAAGGAGGTGGCGAAGGTGGAGTCGGGGTGGCTCTTACGGTAGACGGCGAGCAGTTCCTCGACGGGTTTCTGCTGGTCGGCGACGCCGACGATACGTACCTTGCCGTTGCCGGAACCGCTCGAACCCGAGCAGGCGGTGAGAGCCGGGGGCAGCGCGGCGAGCGCCGCGGCCCCGCCGCCCATACGCAGCAGGCCTCGGCGGCTGAACGTGCCGGGGAGGGGCGGGATGCGGGAACCCGTGGTCATTTCGTGTCCTCCTCGTGGGGGCCGGCGTACGACGGCGTCGCCGGACCTGCGGTGCTGACGCGCGCGGCGTACGGCCGTGGCCCGCGCGCCGGTGGGCCCGCCGGTGCGTAGGCCGCGGTGAAGCGGTAGACGCCGGAGGCCACGCGGTAGACGGCACGGCCGGGGCCCGTCCCGGCGAGTGTGAGGTGCGCTCCGTCCACGGGGACCTGTCCGGACTCGCGGACGGATCCGGGGTCGGTGGTGGGGACGTGGACCTCGGCGGTGGCGCCCGGGGGGACCCGGACGCGCAGCGCGAGCGTGTCGCCGCTCCGTTCCCAGCGGACGGCGACGGTGCCGCGGACCGATTCGTACCGGGCGCTCGCGTGGGTGAGGTCGCCGGGGGCGGGGCGTACGGTCAGCCGCCGGTAGCCGGTGGAGTCCGCGCTCTGGTCGAGTCCGGCGACGCCCCGGTAGAGCCATTCGCCGATCGAGCCGAGCGCGTAGTGGTTGAAGGAGTTCATCGCCGGGGCGCGGAATCCCGCGTCGGGGGTCCAGCCGTCCCAGCGCTCCCAGATCGTGGTGGCGCCGTGGTGCAGCGGGAAGAGCCAGGAGGGCACTTCGGTACGGCGCAGCAGGGCGTGGGCGAGGTCGGCGCGGCCGTACGCGTCCAGGACGGGGGCGGCGAGCGCGACCCCGAGGAAGCCGGTGACGAGTCCGGGGCCCGCGGCCTCGACCAGGTGGGCGAGGCGCCGGGCGGCGGCGCCGGTGTGCTCCTCGGGCAGCAGGCCGAAGGCGAGCGCGAGGAGGTAGCCGGTCTGGGTGTCGCCCGCGATCCGCAGGGTGTCCGTGGCGCCCCCCGCTCCGTCGATCCCCTCGCCGGTGCCGGGCGTCCAGGTGACGAAGTGGTCGTTGAAGACGGCCCGTACGGCCGCGGCCAGCCGGTGGTGGTCGCGGGCGAGGTCGTGGTGGCCGAGCACGTCGGCGGCGCGTGCGGTGAGGTGGGCGCTGTGCGCGAAGTAGGCGGTCGCGACGACCTCGCGCGGGGTCGGGGTACCGGGGGCGAGCCAGTCGGAGAAGTGCGGTCCGACGCGGCGGCGCCAGACGAGGTCGGGGTTGTGACGGCGGATCAGCTCGACCCAGGCGCACATGCCGGGCAGCGCGCGGGCGAGGAAGCGCGGGTCGTCGTACGTGCGGTAGAGGTGCCACGGGATGATGACGCCCGCGTCGGCCCAGCCGGGGGCGCCTTCGTCGGCGACGCCCACGAGGCGCGGGGCGACGTTGGTGAAGCCGCCGTCGGGGGTACGGGCGTCGTCCACGTCGCGCAGCCACTTGGTGAAGAACGCGGCGACATCGGCGTTGAGGGCTGCCGTGGGCAGGAAGACCTGGGCGTCGGCGAGCCAGCCGAGCCGTTCGTCACGCTGCGGGCAGTCCGTGGGCACGCTGACGAAGTTGGAGCGCTGGCCCCAGGTGACGCAGGTGTGGAGCCGTCGGATGTCGGGGTCGGAGCAGTCGAACGAGCCGGCCCACGGGGTGTCGCTGTGCAGGGCCACGGCGACGATGTCCTGCGCGGCCAGTTCGGCGGGGCCGCTGATCTCGGCGTAACGGAAGCCGTGGTAGGTGAAGCGGGGCTCGAAGACGGTGTGGGCGCGGCCGTCGCCGATCAGCAGGTCGGTGGCGGCGGCGGTGCGCAGATTGGCGGTGTAGAGCTCACCGTTCCCGTCCAGCACTTCGGCGTGGCGCAGTGTCACCCGGGCGCCGGGGGCGAGCCCGTCGACGCGCAGCCGTACCCGCCCCGCGAGGTTCTGGCCGAAGTCGACCACGTGAACGCCCTCGCGCAGGCGGGTGACCGTGCGGGGCGGCAGTTCGGCGGTGGCGCGTACGGGTTCGTCGGGGGCGGCGACGAGCAGCCGGTGGTCGGCGTCGGTGACCCGCGCGGGCGACCAGTGGCGGTCGTCGTAGCCGGGCAGGTCCCAGCCGTCGGCGGAGTGCCGCAGGTCGTGGCATTCGCCCATGAGCAGGTCGGCATGGCGAATCGTTCCTGTGCGGGTGCGCCAGGTGTGGTCCGTGAGGATCCTGGTGGTGCGCCCTTCGGCGTCGACCAGGTGGAGTTCGGCCAGGAGCTGGGGTGCCGAGCCGTAGTGGGCGCCGGCCCTGCGGGGTTCGAAGCCGACGAACCCGCTCCACCAGCCGTCGGCGACGGTCGCGGCGAGGACGTTCTCGCCGCTCTGGACCAGCTCCGTCACGTCGTACGTCTGGTACTGGACGCGGTGGTGGTAGTCGGTCCAGCCGGGGGCGAGTTCCGCGTCGCCGACCCGGGTGCCGTTGAGGCGGACCTCGTACAGCCCGCGCGCGCTCACGTACAGCCGGGCACGGGTGACGGGGGCGGAGGTGCCGGGGAAGGCGCGCCGCAGGACGGGGCAGGGGGCGAGTCCGTGGTGGTCGAGGGCCGCCTCGCCCTCGGTCGGCGCGTCCATCACCTCGATCGGGTCGGGGTCGTGGGTGATCCACGCGGCGCGCCAGCCGTCGGCGTCGGGCGGGTCGGCCGGCGGGGCGTCGGACGGCGCCATGGTGAGGCCGGTCTCGAACCAGGAGCCGGCCTCGGTGGGCGCCGCCGCGCCGGCCGGGTGGACGGTGACCTGCCAGTGGTAGCGCGTACGGGGCTCCAGCGCGGGCCCGGTGTAGCGGACGCCGGTCGCGTGCGGGTCCGTCAGGGGCCCGCTGTCCCAGAGGGTCTCGCCGCCCAGGCCTCCCACGCCGCCCCCGTCACCCGCGGCGCGGTCCCCGGGCAGCCGCGCCACCCGTACCCGGTGGGCGACGGGGTCGTCGCCCCGGTGGTCGGAGGCGAGCCGCCAGGAGAGCAGGGGCTCCGGCTCGTCGATTCCCAGGGGGGTGACGCGGTGGTCGCAGCGCAGACCGTAGGGGCGCAAGTGCCCTGCTGCGGAGGGACCGGACACGGACACGTCCTTCCTGCGCGCCGGGCTAACGGCGCATCACATCGTTCGTACGCCGTCGTTCACCACCCACCCGGCGTGAAGACGACCCGTCTCCATGTGAAATCTAACGTGAATTCTGTGGCGTGGACACTATGAGCAGCCCGCGAGGAGTGTCAAGGGTGTTACACAGGTGCTGGTTGGACACCCCATGGCGCGACCGGTCTTCGCGCCGACGCCGCCGTACAGTCGCCTGCGACAGGCGTTGTCGACCTGGCGGCGGGTGGTCTTGTGACGGGTGAATACGTGTGATATTCACCGTGTGATTACAACATGAACGGACGTTAAATCACGCGCCATTTCCGCCTCGGGTCACGCGGGGATCGCGCACGACGAACGGACCAGGATTCATGCGTATGAACAGTGGGATCAGCACAGCCTCAGGCTTCGGAAGACGGGCGATGCTCGGCGCCACCGGAACGGTCGCGCTGGCGGTCGCCGCGGGCAATCTGTCGGCGGGCCGGGCGGGCGCCGCCGAACGCCGCCTCCGCGAGGACCCCTTCACCCTCGGGGTCGCTTCGGGAGACCCCTGGCCGGACGGCTTCGTCCTCTGGACCCGGCTCGCGCCGCACCCGCTCGCCCCCGACGGCACCGGCGGCATGGACCCGCGCGCGGTCAACGTCCGGTGGGAGGTCGCGGAGGACGAGCGCTTCCGGCGCGTCGTGGCCCGGGGGTGGACCCGGGCGGTGGCCGAACTCGCCCACTCCGTCCATGTCGAGGTCAGCGGGCTCAAGCCGGGCCGGCAGTACTTCTACCGCTTCCTCGCCGGCGGGGTGCTCAGCCCCGTGGGCCGTTCACGCACCGCTCCCTCGCCGACCAGCGACCCCCGCTCGCTGAACTTCGCGTTCGTCTCCTGCCAGGCGTGGTTCGAGGGGTTCTACACGGCGTACCGGCATCTCGCCGACGAGGACGTCGATCTGATCCTGCATCTGGGCGACTACATCTACGAGAACCCCATCGACGCGATGGGCGGCGTACGCAAGACCCCCGTCGCCGCCGAGCTGCGCCCCGAGCCGAAGGACCTGACGCAGTACCGCAACCGGCACGCGCTGCACCGCTTCGACAGCGACCTGATCGCCGCCCACCAGGCCCATCCGTTCGCCCTCGTCTGGGACGACCACGAGGTCGAGGACAACTGGGCGGGCGACCACTCCAAGCACGTGGACGTGGACCCGGCGGTCTTCCGCGAACGCGCCGCGGCGGGGTTCCAGGCGTACTACGAGCACCTTCCGCTGCGGCTGCCGCAGAAGCCGAGCGGCTTCGACGCCCGGATGTACCGCAGTCTGCGCTACGGGCGGATGGCGACGTTCCACATCCTCGACACCCGGCTGTTCCGCGACGACCAGGCGTGCGGCGACGGCACCAAGACCGGCTGCGAGGAGCGGCTCGACCCCGAGCGCACCATCCTCGGCGCCGAGCAGGAACGCTGGCTCCACCGCGGTCTGGGGCGCTCCGACGCGAAGTGGAACCTGATCCCCCAGCAGATCGCCATGAACCAGGTGGACACCGACCCCGGCCCCGGCCAGTCCTTCGTGATGGACTTCTGGGACGGCTACGTCGCCTCGCGCGAACGGCTCTTCAAGGAGATCTCCGACCGGAACGTGTCCAACCCCGTCGTCCTCACCGGTGACATGCACCGGCATCTCGCGGCGGACCTCAAGCGGGACTTCGACGACCCGGACTCCCCCACCATCGGGGTCGAGTTCGTCGGCACCTCCATCTCAACGAAGATGGACGGCATGGACCTCGACCCGTCGGGGGCGAACCTGCTGGCCGCCAACGAGCACATCAAGTTCACCAACTACCAGCGTGGCTACGTCCGCTGCTCCCTCACCCCGCAGAGCTGCCGCGCCGACTTCCGGGTCCTGCCGTACGTCACCACCCCCGGCGCGCCGGTGTCGACCCGGATGTCCTTCGTCACCGAGGCGGGCCGGCCGGGCGTGCACTCCGTCTGAACCGGGCGCGCGCCCACGCCGTACGGGCGCGCCGGTCCCGTACTCCGGAGGTACGTACCGCTGGAGTACATGTCCCTGGAGTACGCGCGGACCGGCGCGCCCGGCGGGGCGTGCCAGGCGCCCCCGCGGCCCCGCGCTACGAGGCGGCGGGGCGGGGACCCGTACCCGCGATCACCTCGGGGCGCAGCAGCGCGGCGAGCCGTTCGGCCGGGAGCAGGCCGCGTTCCAGGACGAGTTCGGCGACGCCCCGGCCGGTGGCCAGCGCCTCCTTGGCGATCTCGGTCGCGGCGGTGTAGCCGATGTGCGGGTTGAGCGCGGTGACGAGCCCGATGGAGTTCTCCACGGTCGCGCGCAGCGTCTCGGTGTTGGCGGTGATGCCCGCGACACAGCGCTCGGCGAGGGTGACGCAGGCGGCCCGCAGATGGGTGATGCTCTCCGAGAGGGAGTGCAGGATGATCGGCTCGAAGGCGTTGAGCTGGAGCTGTCCCGCCTCGGCGGCCATGGTGATGGTGACGTCGTTGCCGATCACCTCGAAGGCGACCTGGTTGACGACCTCGGGGATCACCGGGTTGACCTTGCCTGGCATGATGCTGGAGCCCGCCTGGACCGGCGGCAGGTTGATCTCGGCGAAGCCCGCGCGCGGGCCTGAGGAGAGCAGCCGCAGATCGTTGCAGCTCTTGGAGAGCTTCACGGCGATGCGCTTGAGCACTCCGGAGAGATGGACGAACGCGCCGCAGTCCTGGGTGGCCTCCACGAGGTTGGCCGCGGTGACCAGCGGCAGCCCGGTGATGTCCGCGAGGTGGCGGCGGGCGGCCTCCGCGTAGCCGGCCGGGGCGTTGAGGCCGGTGCCGATGGCGGTCGCGCCGAGGTTGATCTCGTGGATGAGCAGGACGGCCTCGGCCAGCCGGCTCTGGTCCTCCTCCAGCATCACCGCGTACGCGGAGAACTCCTGGCCCAGCGTCATGGGCACGGCGTCCTGGAGCTGGGTGCGCCCCATCTTGAGGATGTCGTGGAACTCCTCGGCCTTGGCGGCGAACGCCTCGCGCAGGACGGTCATCGCGTCGAGCAGTTCGCGCACGGCGATGATCGTGGCCACGTTGACGGCGGTCGGGTAGACGTCGTTCGTGGACTGGCTGAGGTTGACGTCCTCGTTGGGGTGCAGGTGCGCGTAGTCGCCTTTGGCGTGGCCCAGGAGTTCCAGCGCTCGGTTGGCGATCACCTCGTTGGCGTTCATGTTGGTCGAGGTGCCGGCGCCGCCCTGGATGACGTCCACGACGAACTGGTCGTGCAGCCTGCCCTCCTCCCGTATCTCGCGGCAGGCGGCGGTGATGGCGGCGGCCTTCTCCGCCGCGAGCAGCCCGAGGTCCTCGTTGGCGCGGGCCGCGGCCTCCTTCACGGCGGCGAGCGCGTCGATGAGGTGCGGGTACGCGGAGATGGCCGTACCGGTGATGGGGAAGTTCTCCGAGGCGCGCAGCGTGTGCACGCCCCAGTACGCGTCGGCGGGGATGTCGCGGTCGCCGAGCAGATCGTGTTCGGAGCGGTGACCGAGCAGGTCGTCTTCTGAGCGGGGGCCGGCAGTCATGGCGCAGGGTTCCTTCGTGAAGGGGGGAAGGGGGTCGGCCGGACACGGCGCAAGCTGCCCGGGCCGCTGAGGAGGCGGGCTCACCAGGGGGTGACGGGAGCCAGCGCGCCCGCCGCCCGCAGGCTCCCCACCTCCCGGCCGCCGCCGGTCACGGGGGTACGGGCGAACGGGGCGAGGACGTCGGGGTCCACGCCGCACCGGGCGAGCGCCGCGGCGGTCACCGGCATCCTGGCGCGGTCCGCGCCGTCGGCGATCTTCACGCCGACGGCCCGGCCGTCCGGGAGCGCCGCGACCTGCACCCCTTCGAAGCCGTCCTTGGCGAGCAGCCCCGGCACGGCGCGCATCAGCGCGGCCACGTCCCGGCCGGTGCCGGAGACCAGCTCCGGATGGGCGCGCATGGCGTGCGCGACCCGGCCCTCGTCGGTGTCGGGGGCCGCGGTGGCCAGCCGGGCGACGGCCCGGGTGAGCCCGTGCAGGGAGACGGAGAACAGCGGGGCGCCGCAGCCGTCGACGGTCACCCGGGCGATGCGCTGCCCGGTCAGCTCCTCGACGGTCCCGGCGATCTCCTTCTGGAGCGGGTGGCCCGGGTCGAGATAGCCGGCCGTCGGCCACTGCCGGGCCTGGGCGGTCCTGAGCATGGAGACGTGCTTGCCCGAGCAGTTCTGGGCGAGGCGGCTCGGCCCGAGGCCGCGGCGCAGCCACGCGTCGCGCTGCTCGGCCCCGTACGGCAGGTCGGGGGTGTTGCCGAGGTCGTCCTCGGTGAGTCCGGCGGAGGCGAGCATGCGCCGGACGACGGCGAGGTGGATCTCCTCGCCGGAGTGGCTGGCCGCGGTGAGGGCCAGCGCCTCGTCGTCGGGGAGGGGCAGCCCGGCCCGGAGGAGGGCGACCGCCTGGAGCGGCTTGAGCGCGGAGCGCGGGTAGAACGCGGCCTCGATGTCCCCGGCCAGGAACTCCACGCCGCCGTCGGCCGCCAGGACGACGACCGAGCCGTGGTGGACGCCCTCGACGACGCCTCCCCGTACGACATGGGCGAGGGGGACGTGGCCCGGTGCGCGGACGGCGGGCGCCTCGCCCGGGGTGCGGCGCCGGGTGGTGGGGTCGTTCATGGTCAGCTCTCGGTGTTCTGGTCGCGGTCGGTGGTGCCGGAGGTGCCGGAGGTGCCGGTCGTACCGGTGGTGTCGGAGGGGGCGCCGGCGCGCGCTCGGGCCGCCGCGTCCCGGAGGGTCGCGACCCGGCCCCGTACCACGTACCAGCCGCCGACCAGGGCCGCGGCGATCAGCGGCAGGGCCAGCACGGTCGTCCGGCCCGCGCCGCCGTCCGCGTACATGAGGACCAGGACGGAGGCGAGGAAGAGCAGGGTGACGATCTCGGTCCAGGGGGAGCCGGGGAGCTGGTAGCTCGGCCGGGAGAGCAGCCCGGCCCTGGTCTTCCGCCAGAAGAGCAGGTGGCAGATCATGATCATGGACCAGGTGGAGAGGATGCCGAGCGCCGCGAAGTTCAGGACGATCTCGAAGGCCTTGCTGGGCACCACGTAGTTGAGGCCGACGCCGAGCACGCAGATGCCCGAGGTGAGCAGGATGCCGCCGTACGGCACCTGGCTGCGGCTCATCACCCCGGTGAACCTCGGCGCGGATCCCGACATCGACATGGAGCGCAGGATGCGTCCGGTGGAGTAGAGGCCGGAGTTGAGGCTGGACATCGCGGCGGTGAGGACGACGAGGTTCATCACGTCGCCCGCCGCGGGGATGCCGATGTTGGAGAGCACGGTGACGAAGGGGCTCTCACCGGCGGAGTACTTGTTCCACGGCAGCAGCATCGTCAGCAGCACGACCGAGCCGACGTAGAAGAGGGCCACGCGCCACATGATGGAGTTGATCGCCTTGGGCATGATCTTCTCCGGCGACTCGGTCTCGCCCGCCGTGACACCGACCAGCTCGACCGAGGCGTACGCGAAGACGACACCCTGGATGACCAGCAGCATCGGGAGCATCCCGGCCGGGAAAAGGCCGCCGTTGTCGCTGATCAGCGAGGGGCCGGGGGTGTGGCCGTCGACCGGGTGCTGCGTGACCAGCAGGAAGATGCCGATGAGCATGAAGAGGACGAGCGCGCCGACCTTGATGATCGCGAACCAGAACTCCAGCTCGCCGAAGATCTTCACGGATATGAGGTTCACGGTCAGCACGACCGCGAGGGCGATCAGGGCGAGCACCCACTGCGGTATGTCGGAGAACATGCCCCAGTAGTGGGTGTAGGTCGCCACCGCCGTGATGTCGGCGATTCCGGTGGTCGCCCAGTTCAGGAAGTACATCCAGCCCGCGACGAAGGCGCCCTTCTCGCCCATGAACTCACGGGCGTAGCTGACGAACGCCCCGGAGGACGGCCGGTGCAGGACCAGCTCGCCGAGGGCGCGCACCACGAGGAAGGCGAACAGGCCGCAGACCGCGTAGGCGACGGCGAGGGAGGGGCCCGCGCTGGCGAGCCGGCCACCGGCGCCGAGGAAGAGCCCGGTCCCGATGGCCCCGCCGATGGCGATCATGTTGATGTGCCGGGACTTCAGGGCCTTGCTGTATCCGGCGTCGCCGGCGTCGACATGGGTGTTCGAAGGAACCGGCGGTTTCTCCGGCTGACACGCCTGCTGCTCTGTCTGAAGGGACTGCTCGCTCACGCCTGGTCTTCGCCTTCTTCGGGGGGTGCCGCTCGGTGGGGGGACCGCACGATGGTGGTCAGGGTCGACTCGACCCGTGCGAGGTGGTGGGTCATGGCGTCGATGGCGTCGCTCTCGGACTGCTCGACGAGGGCTTCGACGATCGCCCGGTGCTCCAGGTTGGACTGCTCACGCCGCCCGCCGAGTTCGTTGAGGAACGCCGACTGGCGGGCCAGCGCGTCGCGGATCTCCTCTATGACCCGGCGGAAGACCGGGTTCTGGGCCGCCTGGGCGACCGAGAGGTGGAAGAGGGTGTCCATCGCCACCCACGCGGTGGTGTCGGTCTCGTGTTCCATCCGCTCCAGCAGATGGATGAGGTGGTCGAGGTCCTCGGCGGTACGGCGGGTCGCCGCGTACCCGGCGACCGGGATCTCCACATGGCGGCGTACCTCCAGGAGGTCGCTCGCCGAGTAGTCGCCGAAGGTGGGGTCCTCCACCGGGCCGTTGGACACGACGAAGGTGCCTTTTCCGGTACGTGAGACGGTCAGTCCCATCGTCTGGAGTGCCCGTAGGGCCTCACGGAGCACCGGCCGGCTCACTTCGAGACGGCGGCAGAGCTCCGCCTCGGAGGGCAGCTTCTCCCCTACCGCGTACTCGCTCCGCTCGATGGCGCTCCTGAGATGGTTCAGCACGGCTTCCATCGCGCTGATCCTTCTGGGCACGGCCCCGGCTGTCTGGCTGTCTGACAGGTTCACCCGGGCATCCTGATTTGCGTGAACCTGATGTGTCAAGGGTCTGAACAGGGATCTTGCCCGGCCCCGGAAGATCCACAGAGCCCTTGGGGCCCGTCCGCGACGGCGGACGGGCCCCAAGGAATCGGTTGCCGGTGACGGGAAGGACGGTCAGAAGGGCCGGTCCCCCGCGATGGCGACGCGTTCGGCGACCCGGCGGTGCGGGGCGTAGTCGCTGACGGCGTAGTGCTGGGTGGCACGGTTGTCCCAGAAGGCGATGTCGCCCGCCTCCCAGCGGAACCGCACCTGGAACTCGGGCACATGGGCCTGCTGGAACAGCAGCCGCAGCAGCCGGTCGCTCTCCGCCCGCTCAAGACCCACGATGCGGGTGGTGAAGGACGTGTTGACGAAGAGCATCCGCCGGCCCGTGTCGGGGTGGCGGCGCACCACCGGGTGCTCGACCGGCGGGAACTCGTCCTGGAGGGCGGCCAGCCGCTCGGCGGAGTAGAAGCGCGAGAAACCCGGTATGTAGTCGTGGACGGCACGGGCGCCGTCGATACGGTCCTTCACGTCCTGCGGGAGGTTGTCGTACGCGGCGGCCATGTCGGCCCACATCGTGTCACCGCCGGACGGCGGCACCTCGCGCAGTTGCAGGACGGCGCCGAGCGCGGGCCGCTCCCGGAAGGTGACATCGGTGTGCCAGACGTTCTCGAAGGTGGGGACGGCGGTGCGGTCGAAGCGGACGACATCCGGCGCGCCGGCCGTGGCGAGCAGCGGGTTGGTCTCCAACTCGCCCCAGTTCAGGGCGAACTCGCGCTGCTTCTCGGAGGTGAGGTGCTGACCGCGGAAGAAGAGCACCTTCCACTCCAGCAGGGCCCGGTCGAGTTCGGCGCGTACGGCGGGCTCCAGCGGGCGGGACAGATCGAGGCCCCGGACCTCGGCCCCGATGGTGCGCGCCTGCGGGACGAGGCCGAAGAGTTCGTAGGGCCGCTCCTGCCACCCCTCCGGGAGGCGGCGCAGTTCCCGGTGGCCTTCGTAGAGACCGTCGGCGGGGATGCGGTGCTCGCGCAGCAGGGGCTGTACGACGGCGGGGGTTTCGGCTGCGGCGGGTTCGGCGGTGGTGGTCACGGGGCTCCTCAGATCGGCACGGCGGAGGGGGTGCGACGCGACACGCGCGGGGTGGGGCCTGGCGATGCGGGTACGGCCGTACGAGCCGTACCCGCTCAGTGGCTACGGAGGTACGGGGGCTACAGGCCTGCGGCGCGGGTCAGCGGCAGAGACAGGGGAGGGCCGGGGGAGAACCCACCCGGCCGCGGCGGCGCAGAAAGCTGAGACCGCGGGGCGCACACCCGCCGCGGACGTCGCCGAAGCGCGACTCCACTGCACGGAGATGAGAATGCGTACCCATGGGAGGCACCGTACCTCAGGCACGCCCGCTCCCGCGCCCCTGCCTCCGAACGGCGGGACGAGGCACGGTGCGGTGCGCCGGCCCCCGCGCGGCCCGGCGGCCCGCGAGGAGTGGTCCTAGAAAGCGGTGGGGAGGGGGAAGCCGAGTTCCCGGGCGGCGAGGTCGGGGGTGGGCTGGGACCAGCGCTCGGCGAGGTGGTGGGTGGCGGAGAGGGAGCGGGTCTCGGCCAGGTCGATGTAGAGCGTTCCGTCGAGATGGTCCGTCTCGTGCTGGACGATCCGGGCCGGCCACCCGGAGAACTCCTCGTCGATCTCCCGCCCCCGTTCGTCCTGGCAACGGAGCCTGACGGCCCGGGGCCTGGCCACCACGGCCTGCCAGCCGGGGACGCTGAGGCATCCCTCGAAGAAGGCGGCCCGGTGCTCGCCGGCGGGTTCGTACGACGGGTTGACCAGGACCCGGAAGGGCTGCGGGACCCGGTCCCTGGCCGTGAGGACGTCTTCCGGTGCCTGGGCCGGGTCCTCGACGACCGCGATCCTGAGCGGGATCCCGATCTGGGGCGCCGCGAGCCCGACACCGGGGGCGGCGTGCATCGTCTCGCGCATCAGCCGGATCAGGCGCGCCAGCCGTTCGTCCCCCAACTGCCCGTCGTACGGGGCCGCCGGGCGTCGCAGGACCGGGTCGCCCGCCGCGACGACGGGTGGTGTGCCGGGTGGTGTGCCGGCGGATTCGAGGAGGGCGTCCACATGGTCGATCAGCGTCATCGCGTCATGATCCCACCCTCGTGGCACGTGGGAAACGGATGCCGGGAAACGGGGCGCGGCCCGCCCGCTGGGGACGGGCCGGCCGCGCTCCGCTCGGGCTCGCGCGGTTCACATCTTCCGGGTGGTTCCCACCTTCCGGGCGGCTCGCATCGCCGTACCGGCACACGCGAGTCCGAAGAGGAACGTGAGTGCGCCGATGACGACGTTGGTCCAGATGACGCCCGCGTCAGGACTGCTGCCGACGATCCATGGAGCGATGACCAGCCAGATACCCATGGCGCACAGGGCCCAGCTCAGCCCGGCCATCCGCACCGGGGCGAGGGTCAGGCCGAGCGCCATCACGACGATCGCGATCCCCATGATCAGGTTGTGCGTCGCGAGGGCCGGCTGGCTCACGGTGAAGTGGATGATCCAGGGCGACAGGGCGCAGAACAGGCCGACGAGGAACACCGGCCCGTCCAGAAGCGCCGCACCGCGTCCGCCGAGCATGCGGGCGTACCTCGCGCGCATCTCGGGAACATCGGGGTGACTGGACAGGTCGCCCCTCGAATGTGAGACGTCGGCCATACGACTCGCCTCCTTCGTTCGTGCAAGTCTGACCGGGATGTACGGCATCGAGCCGTAACAACCCCAGTTTGCTCGCTTTCCACGCTTTTGTGTAGCAGTCGGCGGATACAGAAAAAACGTTCACAGGTAAAACACCTGTTAACCTTTTCGTATGCGTAAGCACCTCAGGACCGCCGTTCGACTGCGACGGCCCGTCGACACCTGGCACAAGCCGGCGCTCAGCGCGGCGGCGGCGCTCGCCGTGCCCGACCTGACGCTGCTGGCGCTGGGGCGGCTGGATCTCGTCCTGTACACGTCGGCGGGGGCGATGTGCGCCCTGTACGCGCACGGGCTGCCGTACGCGGCCCGAGCCCGCACCCTGCTGTGGGTGGTGCTGGGCATGGTCGTGAGTCTCGGGGTCGCGCTGACGGCCGCCTCACTGACCGCCTCGCCCGTCCTGCTGGTGGTGGGCGCCTCGCTGGTCGCCGCCGCGCACAAGACGCTCTGCGACGCGACACGCATCGGGCCGCCGGGCAATCTGATCCTCACGTTCATCGCCTCGTCCGCGTTCTTCATGCCGCAGCGGATCGGGGACGTGCCCCTCCATCTCGCCCTGGCGCTGGCCGCCGGCGCGGTGGCCTGGCTCGTCTGCATGGCGCCCGTGCTGGTACGGCCGCACGGCCCCGAACGGCTCGCGGTGGCCCGGGCCCTGGAGTCGGCGGCGGCGCTGTGGCGGCTCCGGCGGGAAGGGGCCGAGCCACGGGACGGTAGGGACGCGGCACTGCGGGACACCGAGCTGACGGCCCGGCAGGCCGTGGCCGGGGCGGTCAACTCGGCCTGGCACACACTCTTCCTGATCCCGGGCGCCGACCCCGCCCGCGCCCGGCTCGAACGCCTGCTGGCACACGCGGAGTCGGCGCTCGCCGCGCCCTGCGAGGGGCGTACGCGCACCCCGGCCCACGAGGCCGAGCGGTGCGCCGCGCAGGCCCGGGCGATACGGAGCCGGGGCGCCCTGCCGGAGATCGGGCCGACGCCCGGCGACCCCCGCCGGCCGGCGGAGGTCACCGCGGAAGCCGGAACGGCGACGGAGAGGGAGACGCGGACGGCAGCGGACGCGGCACACACCGTACCGGCGGCGCCGCGCCGTCCCGCTCCTGATCGTGTCACGGGGGTACGGGCCGTCCTGGCGCGACTGCGGCCCGGCTCCCCGCTGCTGCCGATCGGTGTCCGGGTCGCCGTCGGCTGCACCCTGGCGGGATGGGTCTCGCTGGCCGCCGGGGTCGGGCATCCGTACTGGGCGGTGGTCTCCGCGGCCTCCATCCACCAGGCCAACAGCACGCTCTCCGGGCAGCGGGCCCTCCAGCGGGTGCTCGGGAACGCGCTCGGGCTGATCCTCTTCTTCGCGCTGCTGCCGCTGATCCGGGTCGGTCCGCTCGCCATGGTGCTGCTCGCGCTGGCCCTCCAGATCGGGGCGGAAGCCCTCATCACCCGTAACTACTGGCTGGGTTCGGTCTGCGTGACCCCCATGGCGCTGCTGCTCACGGAGTTCGGCGGCCGTCTGCCGGCCGGCACGTTGATCGCCGACCGGCTGATCGACACGGTCGTGGGCGTGGCGGTGGGGCTGGCCTGCTGTGCGGTGGTCACCAACCGCCGGGCCACCGACCGGATCGACGAGGCGCTGGCGCGGGTCACGGCGGCGCGGAGCGCGGCCCTGCACCGGCTCGGTGAAGGCGGAGGCGCGGGCGGAGGACCGGATCGCGAGGACGGTCCGGCCGTCGGGGACGGTGACCGCGAGAGCGGCTGGGCCCGGGACCGGCTCGCGCTCTCGCTCTCGCTCGTCGAGCTGCGCGAGGCGTTCGAGGTCGCCTCGGGCGAGTGGTGGCAGCGCTCCCTGCCCGCGGAGCGGGTCGCCGCGGCCGAACGCGAGGGCCACCGTACGTTGGCCCGGCTGGTCCGCCACGCCGCGCCACGGGTCCCGGTGTCCTGAGCACCCGGACCCGGAGGGCAGAATCGGCCCGACCGGAACGAAGGAGTGTGCGGGTGACCGAGAACGCCGAGGACGCCGTAGCGGGGGTGATGCGGCAGTGGGAGCAGGTGATGCCCGGTCTGGACACCGCGCCGATGGCGGTGATCGGACGCCTCAACCGCTGCGCCGCACTGCTCCAGCAGGCCGCCGACGCCCCACTGCGGCGGGAGGGGCTGACCCGCGCGGAGTTCGACATCCTGGGGGCGCTGCGCAGGACGGACCGGGAGCTGACCCCCGGCCGGATCGCCCGCGAGACCTTCGCGTCGGGCGCGGCCGTCACCAAGCGGCTACGGCAGTTGGAGAGCCGGGACCTGATCGCCCGGCGCCTCGACGACCGGGACCGCCGGGTCACCCATCTCTCCCTGACGGACGAGGGCCGCCACCTGCTCGACCGGCTGCTGCCCGAGCAGGTGGCGTACGACGCGTCCCTGCTGGACGGCCTCGACACCGAGAGCCACCAGCGACTCGCCGAATCACTCGGCGAGTTGCTGGTGCTGCTGGAAGGCAGGCTGGGCAGCCTGCTCGACTGACGTCGGGCCCGGAACGCGTACGCCGAGGGTCAGCCGGTGTGGACATCCTCGGCGTAGCGGCCCTGAGCGGTGAGTTCCTGGAGCCAGTGCTGCGCCGCGCTCCCGTCCGCGCCGGGGGTGTGGCGTACGTACAGCTCGCGCAGGGTGTCACGGACACCGGGCGCCATCCTGGCTCCATCGCCGCAGACGCGGACGCGGGCGCCGTCGTTCAGCAGGGCCCACACCTCGTCCGCCTCGTCGGCGACACGGTGCTGGACGAAGCGCCGTCCGCCGACCGGGGTGTGGCTGAACACGGGGCGCATGCTGACCGCGCCGGCCCGCTCGGCCGCGCGCAGTTCGTCGGCGTGCAGATAGTCGGCGTCCTCGCTGTCACAGCCGAAGTAGCAGAGTGCCGGGGCCAGTTGGGCGCCCCCTTCCACGAGGGCGCGCCGCTCGGCGATGGCGGCGCGGAAGGGGGCGAGACCGGTGCCGGCGCCGATCATGATGACCGGGGTCGTCGCGTCGTGTGCGACACGGAACGCCTCCCGGCACGGCTGGACCCGGGCGAGCACGGTCTCCCCCGGGCGCAGCGAGGTGAGATACCCGGAGCCGACGCCGCGGTGTCCGCCGCGTCCCGAACGGGCGGGCGCGTCCAGGAGCGAGACCATGAGGTCGGCGTGGTGCGGGCTCGTCGACGGCGAGGAGGAGAGGGAGTAGTGGCGGGGCCGCAGCGGCGGCAGCAGTTCCAGCAGCACGGGCCAGGTGAGGGACTCGCGGAGGGCGGGGTGGTCCTCGATCAGGTCGAGGAGCGTGCGGTGGTCGGCGGCCCGCGCGTCCTCGTCGTCCGCGAGCGCGCGCAGCGCCGCACGCTCGGGCGGGCACGGATTGAGCGCGGCCAGGGTGGCCAGGTGGGCGGCGGTGGGGCGGTCCTGGAGTTCGACGTGGCGGGTGAGGAGTTCCCGTACGGTCACCGGCCGGTCGACGGCGATGCCGCCCCGTACGGTGCGGTTGGCGACGATGTTCAGGACGGTGCCGAGGTCGGCGCCGAGCAGCCCGGCGGCGCGGGCGACCGGGCCGGGGGCGTTGGCGGGGAGCACGGCGAGGTGGTCCCCGGTGCGGTAGGTGACCCCGTCGGGCAGGGCGAGCCGGACGAACCGCTTGACCCGGGGATGGGCTGGGTCCGTGAGGGGCGCCGTCTCCGTGACCGTCATCGGGACCAGTCCGTGGCGGGCGGTCAGGGTGGCGAGCGGGCCGCCGGTGACCTCGGTGACGGTGTAGGCGGGGGCGTCGTCGGCGGCCGTCCGCGTGGCGTCCTCGGTGGCGCCGGGATCGCCGTGGCGCTCCAGGAGTACGGTGCGCAGCGCGTCGGCGAAGGCGTCTACGGCCCCGGTCAGGTCGCCGGAGGCGTCGCCCTCGGCGCGCGCCATGAGCCGGGTGGCACCCAGCGCGGCGAGCCGCTCGTCGATGAGTGTGGGGACGCGCTGGTAGGTGGCGGCCCAGTTGCGGTCACCGACGCCGAGGACGGCGTAGTCGACCCCCTCGGCGGCGCCGGGTTCCGCCTGCTCCAGCCAGCGGAGGAAGGCCGCCGCGTCGTCGGTGGGCTGGCCGTTGTAGGAGGCGGCGACGATGACGACGGGCCGGTCGGTGGGGAGGGCGGCGGTGCGCGCGTCGAGCGGGGCGACGTCGGTGGCGCAGCCGAGGTCGCCGGCGACGGCGGCGAGCTGTCCGGCGAAGTCCCGGCAGGTCCCGTAGTTGGTGCCGTGCAGCAGGAGCGCGCCGGTGCCCTGCCGGACCCGTACGGGGAGCCCGGCCTTCCGCACCGGGTCGCGGCCGTCGCTCGCGGCGGCGCCGGACGTACCGGCGGGCGGAGCGGCGCGGTGTGCGGCCCGGTCGGCGGGGGTGCGCCGTACGGGGGTGAGGGTGAAGCCGTCGGGCTTGATGGTCAGTGACTGCTTCAGGGTGAGCTGGTAGTCGTCCTGGTCGATCAGCCGGTAGCGGTGCACGAGCATCCCGAGCAGCATCGTCGCCTCGTGCAGGGCGAACTGCCGCCCGATGCAGGCACGTTCACCGACCCCGAACGGCTTGTACGCGTGCGAGGAACGGGCCGCCTCCGCCTCCGGGGCGAAGCGGGCGGGGTCGAACAGCTCCGGGTTGTCGCCCCATACCGAGGGGTCGCGGTGCAGCATCGGTACGACGACGTGGACCCCCTCCCCCGCGCGCAGCGGCAGCCGTCCGGCGAGGACGGTGTCCTCGCGCGCCTCGCGCTGGAAGCCGGGGGCCGTGGGCCACAGCCGCAGCGCCTCGTTCAGGACCTGGCGGGTGTAGCGGAGCCGTCCGACGTCCTCGTACGTGGGCTCGGGGTCGGGGACGTCCCCCCACAGCTCGTCCACCTCGCGCTGGACCAGGCGGAGCACGGTCGGGTTCTTGAGCAGGTAGTACAGGGCGAAGGAGAGCGCGCCCGAGGTGGTCTCGTGACCGGCGATCAGAAAGGTGATGATCTGGTTGCGGATGTTCTCCAGGGAGAGAGTGGTGCCGTCGGAGGGGTGGGGCGCGGTGAGCATCAGCCCCAGCAGGTCCCGGGTCTCCTGGGCCTCCTGTCCGCCGGCCCCGTTCGCGGTACGCGCGGCGATGACCTCGTCGACGACCGAGGCGAGGTAGGCCGCGTCGGCGCGGAACGCCGCGTCCGCCTCGCTGTGGTCGGCGTCGGGCGCGCGCAGGAGGCGGGTCATGGACCAGTCGAGGCAGCGCACCATGGCGTCCACGAAGGGGTGCGTACCTTCGCGCTCGAACGAGCCGAAGTCGAAGCCGAACCCGCTCAGTCCGATGGTGTCGAGGGTCATCCGGGTCATGTCGTCGGCGACGTCGACCGGGGTTCCCGAGGCGGCGCGCCGGTCCCAGGCGCCGGTCACCCGCTGGGCGACCTTCAGCATCACCGGGTGGTAGGTGCGCATCGAGCCGAGGGAGAACGCGGGCATCAGGATGTCGTGCGCCTTGGCCCAGTTGGGCTCGTCGTTGTACGCCGTGAACAGTCCGTCGGCGGCGAACTCCCGGACGTTCTCCAGCGCGGGCCCCACGTACTTGGCGAACCGTCGCTCGTCGGCCAGCTCCGTGACGACGTCGACGCCGCCCGCCATGACGAAGTCCCGCCCGTACCTGCGCTGCACGACGAGCGGGCCGTGCCGGCGCAACAGTTCCATCTGTACGTGGACGGGGAGGCTGCCCGTGAAGCTCTCCGAGATGTCGGAGACGGGGACCGGGGCGAGGGCGGGGTCGAGACCCCCAGGGGTCCCAGGCGCCCCAGGGGTCTCGGGGCTTTCCGGTGTTCCGGCGGCTGCGGCTGCGGCTGCGGCTTCAACAGCTTCGGCGGTCTCGGCGGATACGGAGCTGTCGGGGGCTGCGGTCCTCGTCGGGAGCACGGTCTCGGTCATGTGCGGGTTCACCTTCCGCTGACGTGGGGCGGACTCCCGGCCGGTGCCGGGGAGCCTTCGGCGGCTCCTTCAACCCTGGCCCGGCGCCGCCGCGTTGGACGGCCCCGCTCCTACATGTTCCTGTAGTGTCGGACCGCGGTCCGGGGTTGCCCCGGCCGCCGGATTGTGAGAGGGGCCGGCGCGGTGACGCACGGACAGACCCCCATGGAATGGGACGGCGACGCGGTCGCCTGGCGCAACCGGGCCTTCCTGCTCTTCGACCGCCTTCCGGTGCCGATCGCGCTCTGTTCCCCGGACGGGGGCGTCCTGATGGCCAATCCGGCGATGGCGGCGGAGTGGGGCGTACTGCCCGGCCGGCTGCGGGGGCACAGCGCGCTGGCCCTCTTCCGTACACCGGGGACGGGGCAGCTCCACGCCGTCGCCGACGCGGTACGCCACGGCCGCAGGTCGCGCTACCCCGTCGAGGTGTCCTGGTCCGCCGCCGGTGGCGCCGAGCGGTACGGCGAGCTGACGATCGACCTGCTCGGCGGCCCGGAGTCCGCGCCCGTCCTGCTGCTGGCGCTGCGGGTGCGCGGGGAGCGCGCACCCGCGCCCCCGGCCACCGGTGCGGCGGACGCCGGCGGGACCAGTACGGCCGAGGCGCGGATCCTCGCGCTGGTGGCGGGCGGCAGTACGACGGCGCAGATCGCCAGGACGGTCGGGCTGACCGTCGACGGCGTCACTTACCACCTGGGCCGGCTCTCCCGGCGCTGGGGCGTCGGCAACCGGGCGGCGCTGGTCGCGCACGCCTATGTGACGGGCGTTCTCGCCCCCGGGGTCTGGCCGCCCGCCCCGGCCGAGGACGGGCGGCGGGACACGGGCCCGCGTCCCGCCTGAGCCAGGTCCGCCCACGGGTCCGCTCTTGACAGCGCCCCCGGTCGGCGCATGCAATATATTGCATGCCGATTCCCGCTACCTCGCTCGCCTCCCGGGTCCTGCTGCGTGACCGCGCCTTCACCGCCCTGCGGGACGCCATCGTCGACGGCACGCTCCGCCCCGACGAGCAGCTTCGGGAGAGTGAGCTGGAGCGGTGGATCGGGGTGAGCCGTACGCCGATCCGCGAGGCCCTGATGCGGCTGGAGCGCAGCGGTCTGGTGGTGAGCAGGCCCGGCAGGTCGACCCGGGTGAGCGCGCTCGACGCCACGGCCGTCCGCGACGCCCAGCCGGTGGTGGCGTCCCTGCACGAGCTGGCCGTACGGCTCGCCGTCCCGGTGCTCGCCCCGGCGGACATCGAGGCGATGCGGGCCGAGAACGAGGCGTTCGCGGCGGCGCTGGAGCGGGGCGACGTGACGGGCGCGCTGGCGGCCGACGACGCCCTGCACCGTATCTGCGTGACGGCCGCCACCAACACCGTCGTCACGGATGTGCTCGACCAGTACACACCGCTGCTGCGCCGGATCGAGCGGGTGCGCTTCTCCTCCTCGGCCGGACTCGGCTCCGTCGCCCTGCACGACCGGATGATCGACGCCTGCGCGGCGGGGGACGCGGCCACCGCGGCGTCCGTCGCGCACATGACCTGGATGACCCTCGCCGACGCGGACCCCGACCCGGCCGTCTCCGGCGGCCACGGCCTGGTCCTCGCCCGCTGAGCGGTCGCCTTCCCCGCACCACGGCACCCGCACCCCCGTACGTCCCGCACCACCCGGCCCGAGCGAGAGGAACACCCCCGTGCCGATCGAGGACTTCGCACGCTATCCACTGCTCTTCGGCCCGAGCCCGATCCACAAGCTGGAGCGGCTGAGCCGCCATCTGGGCGGCGCGGCCGTCTGGGCCAAGCGCGAGGACTGCAACTCCGGGCTCGCGTACGGCGGCAACAAGACCCGCAAGCTGGAGTACATCGTCCCCGACATACTGGAGCAGGGCGCGGACACCCTGGTCTCGATCGGCGGATACCAGTCGAACCACACCCGCCAGGTGGCCGCCGTCGCCGCCCATCTGGGCCTGAAGGCCCGGCTCGTCCAGGAGAAGTGGGTCGACTGGCCCGACGCCGTGAACGACAAGGTGGGCAACATCCTGCTCTCCCGCATCATGGGGGCCGACGTCCGGCTCGACCCGGCGGGCTTCGGGATCGGCGTCAAGGACTCCTGGCAGCAGGCGCTGGACGAGGTGCGCGCCGAGGGCGGCACGCCGTACGCGATCCCGGCCGGCGCCTCGGAGCACCGGCTCGGCGGCCTCGGGTTCGCCAACTGGGCTTACGAGGTGGAGCGCCAGGAGGCCGAGCACGGCGTCTTCTTCGACACGATCGTCGTGTGCAGCGTCACGGGCTCCACGCATGCCGGGATGATCGCCGGGTTCGCCGGGCAGGACCGGCCCCGGCGGGTCATCGGGATCGACGCGTCCGCCAGGATCGCGGAGACCCGGGACCAGGTCGGGCGGATCGCCCGGCACACGGCGGAGCTGATCGGCCTCGGGCGCGAGCTGCGCGACGACGAGATCAGCGTGCTCGAAGGCTGGGCGGGCGACCGCTACGGCGTCCCCGTCGAGTCGACGCTGGACGCCATCCGGCTCACCGGAAGCCTGGAGGGGGTCATCATCGACCCGGTGTACGAGGGCAAGTCCATGGCCGGGCTCATCGATCTGGTCCGTACGGGGGAGATCGGCAAGGACTCGACGGTCCTCTACGCCCACCTCGGCGGCCAGCCCGCCCTGAACGCGTACAGTGGCGCCTTCGCCTGAGCGAGTCCGCGTACCGGCCCGTCCGGGGCCGCCTTTCGGCTCCGGACCGGTCCGGGATAAGTGGTTGAAGGAAATAGCACTCGATATAGTGATCTATGGCGGTAAATCGACCCATAAGATCTCAATGGCCGTTGATCACGTCATGGAACCCAGAGAGTTGTGGGAGCGTCACTCCGTGCTCGCGTCGGCGTTCTGCGGCAGTGACGACCAGGTCCGGGAAGCCCAGGGCGTCCTCGACGAGGCGCAGGCGGGCCGGACCCGGATGCTTGCCGCCTTCGCCGTGACCGTCGGGAGCGACTGCGCCGTCGCCAACCTCCTCGGACTCAACGAGCGCGAGGTGCGGCTCGCCCGGCGCACCGTCGGCAAGGACGACGCCCGTACGGTCGCCAAGCACCTCCTCACCGTGACGCCCGACGACCACCGGACGGCGGGTCCGGTGCCCGTCGACCCGCCGACCGGGTCCTCGGCCACCGGGTTCGGCCCGGGAGCGCACGCGACGGACTTCCCGGCCGCCGAACAGACGGTCCCGCCGCCACCCGTACCGGCCCCGCACTCCGCGCACGCGCCGTCCACGGGCGTGCCGGTCACGGACTCCGCCTGGTCGGCCGCGCTGGACGCGGTCCTGGTGGGCGGCTGGCACACCGGGCTCGACCTGACCGCGCTGGCCTCGGAGTTCGGTCTTGAGCTGGCCCATCTCGTCGCCCGGGCGCAGCGGCTCTCCGCCGAGGGCCGCCTCAACCAGCCCTCGCCCCACGAGGACCGGGCCGGCCGGCACCGGCGCCTGGACGCCGCCCCCCCGACGGAGCTGGGCGGCCACGCCTCCGGCGCGCCCTCGGGCCACGCGGTGCCCTACCCGCGGAACAACGACGACATCACCTGGCAGCAGATTTCGACCCACACCCCCTCGTGGGACAGCTCCATGGCGACGCAGACCGACTGGAACGGCATCGTCAGCCACTGGCACCACACCGCCGCTCCGCTGACCCAGCCCTGGGAGCCGGCCAACCAGTACACCTGACGGCCGGGGAGGGCCGTCAGGGGCCGCCCTTCCCACTGTCCCGCTCCGTGGTCATATGTGCCCACATGGCGAGACGGTGTTGCGCGGGGCGGCGCCGAGGCGTTGCATCGCGCCGTGCGATCCGAACATGACTCCCCCACCGAAGCCGCCCCTGCCGACCCGGCCGCCCCCGACGGCCCCGCCTCGCCTGCCGCCCCGGTCACCGCCCCGGCCGACGCCGGCGACCGGGCGGCGCGGCGCGCGGTCACCGTCTTCCCCGTCCTCGTGCTCGCCGCGGGCGCCCTCGGGCTGCTGACCCCGGGCACCTTCACGGGATGGTCGGTATCGGTGCCGTACCTGCTGGGCGTCGTCATGTTCGCCATGGGGCTGACCATGACGCCGAAGGACTTCGAAGGGGTGGCCAAGCGGCCGTGGGCGGTCGGGCTCGGACTGGTCGCGCACTACGTGATCATGCCGGGGCTCGGCTGGCTGATCGCCAACGCCCTCGATCTGCCGCCCCAGTTGGCGGCGGGCGTGATCCTGGTCGGCTGCGCGCCGAGCGGCACCGCCTCCAACGTCGTGACGTATCTCGCGCGGGGCGACGTGGCGCTGTCGGTGTCGGTCGCCACCGTCTCCACGGTGCTGGCGCCGCTGGTGACACCGCCGCTGACGCTGCTGCTGGCGGGCGAGTTCCTGCCGGTCGACGCGGGCTCGATGGTCACCGACATCCTGAAGACCGTGCTGCTGCCGGTCCTCGCCGGGCTGGCGGTCCGGCTGCTCGCCGGGCGGTACGTCGACCGGGTGCTGGGGGCGCTGCCCTGGCTGTCGGCGCTGACGATCGCCGTGATCGTCGCGGTCGTGGTGGCGGGCAGCTCCGCCGCCATCAAGTCGGCGGCCCTGCTGGTGTTCGTCGCCGTCGTCCTGCACAACGGGCTCGGGCTGGCGCTCGGTTACGGCGCGGGCAAGCTGGCCGGGCTCGGCGCGCCCGCGAGCCGGGCCATGGCCTTCGAGGTCGGCATGCAGAACTCCGGGCTCGCCGCCTCGCTGGCGACCGCGCACTTCAGCCCGCTGGCCGCGCTGCCCGCCGCCGTGTTCTCGGTGTGGCACAACGTGTCGGGCGCGCTGGTCGCCGCGTGGATGGCGTACCGGGCACGGAGGGCCGAGCCGGTGGCCGAGGCCGCCGCTGAGCCCGCGCGCTGACATCCGGGCGCCGACACCCCCGCACCCGCCGCCGGGCACCGCGCGGACCGCGGTACGCCCGGCGGCCCGGCGATCCGACCGCCGCGACCGCCCCGACCGTCCTGTCAGGCCCCCCGCTCCAGCTCCACCTCGACCAGCCGGTAGAGATGGCGGCGCGCGTCCGGCGTGGTGAGCGGCGGTGTCCGGCGCAGCCGCTGGAGCGCGAGTCCGTCCGCGAGGGCGGCGAAGCGCACGGCGAAGTCGGCCGGGTCCTCGCAGGTGAAGTCCCCCTCGTCCCGGCCGCGTTCGACCAGCGCCCGGATCTCGCCGTGCCAGCTCTCGTAGCGCGTCGCCTGGCCGCGGGCGAACGCCTCGTCCCGGTCGCCCGCGTGCCAGTAGTCGAACCACATGCGCCAGTGCCGGTCGGTGTGGTCGGTGAAGAGCGCGTCGATCAGCAGCCGCAGCCCCTCCGCCGCCCGGGTGGCCTGGTCGGCGGAGGCGCTGAGCGCGGCGTAGTAGCGCTCGATGTGCAGCACCATCGCCTCGGAGAGCACTTCCTGCACGCTCTCGAAGTGGTACGTCACCGTGCCGACCGACACCCCGGCCGCCGCCGCGACGTCCCGTACCCCGACGGCCGCCGAGCCGCGCTCCGCGATGAGCGGCACCGCCGCTTCCGCGATGAGGCGGCGGCGCACCTCGGTCGGCTGGCGGGTCCGGCTGGCGGCGGCCACGGCCCGCCGTGGCGCCCGGCCCGTCATCCGGACGTCCTGGGGGTGGTCCTGTGCCATGACCGCTCGGCCACTGTCTCTCCGTTCGCCCGTGCTACGAGGGTGCTGTCCATGATGAACTCCGTTGCCGTGGCCCGCAGTTCCGTGCTGGTCGTGAGGTACGCGTCCCAGCCGTCCGGGCGCCGCAGCCGGATCGTCCACCGGGAGCCCGCCACGGCCGACAGCGGATCGTCGGCACGGATACGGTAGACCTCGCGGGCGCTCTCCTCGTACCGCAGGCCGTCCGGGTAGGTACGGGAGCCGCCGTAGTTCGGGTCGACCTCCAGGGTCCACTCACCGGTGGCGACATCGTGCCGTACGACCCGCTCCGGACGGGGCGGGGCGGCCGGGTCCGGAGCGTCCACGGTCACCGCGAGCGGCACGGCCTGCTCCGGCTCCTCGAACCGGATCGGCGCGCGACCCGCGTCGTACGACGGATCCCGTACGGGCAGCAGTACGGCGCTCTCGCCGGGGAGCACGGTCAGCGCCCCGCGCTCGCCGTGCGGCCAGACCCACGGCCAGTACGTGTCGGAGACGGAGACGCGGACGCGGTGGCCCGGCGGGAAGGCGTAGCCGGTGGCGTTCAGTTCGAACTCGACGTCCTCGAAGGTGCCGGGCTCCCACGCGTCCGCCCGTTCCCTGCCGTGGCGGGAGAGCAGGTTGAGCACGCCCCGGGTGACGAGGGTGGACGAGCCGTCGGGCGCGACGTCGCAGACCCGGGCGATGACATGGGCGCGCGGGGTGGCGCTGTCGAGCCGCAGCCGGACCCGGGGCCGGCCGAGGATCTCGGTCCTCACGGTCAGCGGCGGCGAGTCGAAGCAGACGGAGCGGCCGTCCTCCTCCCGCTGGTCGGGCGGCAGGTCGGTGGGGTTGCCGAAGGGGAAGAAGCGGCCCGCGTCGAGCCCGGTGTGGTGCGGCGAGCGTACGGTCACCGCGCCCGCCCCGGCGTCGCCGAGCGGCCGTTCCTCCCAGGTGACGGCGGGCGAGGGCCAGGAATCGTCGCCGACCCAGCGGCCCGGCATCGTCGCGTACGAGGTGGCCGGCGGGACCGGGTCGTTGATCCAGGCGCGCAGCGCCGGCTCGGCCATGACCCCGGTGTCGGCGCCCTTGAGGTGCTGGTCCCACCAGCGCAGCGTCTCCTGGAGGAAGCCGATGGCGGGACCGGGCGGCAGCCCCCGGTCGGGGTACTGGTGCGACCAGGGGCCGATCAGCCCGCGTACCGGCGCGTCCAGCCGCTCGACCAGCCGCAGCACGGTGTCCCGGTACGGATCGGCCCAGCCGCCGACCGCGAGAACGGCGGCGTCGATGGCGGAGTAGTCCTCGCAGACGCTGCCGTGGCGCCAGTAGTCGTCCCGCTCCTGATGGTCCAGCCAGGTGTGCAGGTACGGGGTGATCGCGTCGAGCCGTTCCCGCCACAGCGGCAGCCAGCGGTCCGTGCCGACGTGGGCGGGGTCCGGCGGCCGGGCGGTGAACGCGAGCATCGTGCCGGCCCAGGCGAGCATGTCGATCCCGAGGACCGCGCCGCCCATGTAGTGGACGTCGTTGTCGTACCGGTCGTCGGTCGAGCAGACGGTGACGATCGCCTTGAGCGGTTCGGGGCGCAGTGCGGCGATCTGGAGGGCGTTGAAACCGCCCCAGGAGATCCCGAACATGCCGACCTTGCCGGTGCACCAGTCCTGCGCGGCCAGCCAGTTGACGACATCGACGCCGTCGGCCAGCTCGGTCTCGGTGTACTCGTCGAGCATGACGCCCTCGGAGTCCCCGCTGCCGCGCAGATCGACGCGTACGGACGCGTAGCCGTGCCCGGCGTACCAGGGGTGGCGCTGGGCGTCCCTGGGCGCGGTCCAGTCGCTCTTGCGGTACGGCAGATACTCCAGCAGGGCGGGCACGGGGTCGGCCGCCGCGTCGACGGGCCGCCAGATCCGGGCGTGGAGCCGGGTGCCGTCCCGGGTGGGGATCCAGACGTCCTGGGTGTGGATCTGCCGGTCGTACGTCTCGCGGTACCGCATGGAGGGCTGTGTCCTTTACACCTGGGCCGGCGCCGCTTTCGCGGAACCTGGTCGCTGTTCGTGGGGTTGTCGGATCGCTGGACCGGTCGAGGCGGGTCGTGGCGGTCAGGTGGGCGCGGGGCGCCAGCGGCGGACGCGGTGGCGGCTGGTGATCTCCGTCCACATGTCGTCGCCGGACGCCGCGTCCTGCCACTCCTCCTCCGGCACCACCGCCCGCTCGGCCTCCGGGTCGGGCTCCAGCGCGGCGGCCATGAGCCGGCGCGTGTACGGGTGGGCCGGCGCGAGGAACACCGCGTCCGTGGGGCCCTCCTCCACCACCACGCCGTGCCGCAGCACCAGGACCCGGTCCGCGATGCCGCGTACCACCGCCAGGTCGTGGCTGATGAAGAGACAGGCCAGCCGGCGTTCCCGGCGCAGGTCGTCCAGCAGCCGCAGGACCTCGGCCTGGACGGAGACGTCGAGGGCGGTGGTGATCTCGTCCGCGATGAGCACGTCGGGCTCGCCCGCCAGCGCCCGCGCGATGCCGATCCGCTGCCGCTGGCCGCCGGAGAGCTGTGCGGGCAGCCGGTCGGCGAACTCCGGGGGGAGGTGGACGTCGGCGATGAGGCGGCGGGCCCGTACCGCCGCGTCCGCGCGGGAGGCGGCCGTACCGAAGACACGCAGCGGGCGGCGTACCGCGTCGCCCACCGAGCGGCGGGGGTTGAGGGAGGTGTCGGCGTTCTGGAAGACGAGCTGGACCTTGCGGCGCAGGTCGCGGGGGCGCTCGCGGGACGACGCGGTGAGGTCCCCGTCGCCCGGACCGCCGTCAGCCGGACCGCCGCCGGCCGGGGCTCCCTTGCCCCGGCCGCCGTCGCCCTGGCGGTCGGCCGCCGCCGTCATCGTCCCGCCGGACGGGGCGCGCAGCCCGGCCAGCGACCAGGCGAGGGTGGACTTGCCGCTGCCGGACTCCCCGACGAGCGCCAGGATCTCGCCGCGCCGCACCTGGAACGAGACGCCGTGGACGGCGCGGGTGGCCCCGTAGTCGATGGTGACGTCCCGTACGGCGACGGCCTCGGGGGCGTCGGCGGGCAGCACGGCCCGGGGGCGGATCTCGCGCGTGCCGTCCTCGGCGACCAGCGCGAGGCCGTCGTCGGCGAGGCGCGGGACGGCGGCGAGCAGCCGGCGCGTGTACGGCTCGGCGGGCGCGCCGAAGAGCCGGTGCGTGGGCGCGCTCTCCACGACCCGGCCCGCGCGCAACACGGTGACGTGGTCGGCCATGTGCGCGACCACCCCGAGGTCATGGCTGACCAGGACGGCGGCGAGGCCGAGTTCGTCGCGCAGCGCGCCGATCAGGTCGAGGACGCCGCGCTGCGTGACGACGTCCAGGCCGGTCGTCGGTTCGTCGAGGACCAGGACCCGGGGCCGGGCGGCGATGGCCATGGCGATGGCGACGCGCTGCTGCTGGCCGCCGGAGAGTTCGTGCGGATAGCGGCGGGCGAGGTCGGCGGGGCGGGGCAGCCGTACCTGTTCGAGGAGGGCGGCCACCGAGTGGTGGGCGGCGTCCTCGTCGCGCAGCGCCTCGGCGATCTGCCGGCCGACGCGCATGGAGGGGGTGAGCGCGTGCCCCGCGTTCTGGGCGACCATCGCGACCGTACCGCCGCGCAGCCGTCGCAACTCCCGGGCCGGCAGCGCGAAGACGTCCTGGCCGTCGACGCGTACGGTGCCCGCGGTGATCCTGGACCCGTGCCGCAGGTGGCCCAGGAGCGTGGCGGCGACGGTGGACTTGCCGCTGCCTGACTCGCCGACCAGGGCGAGGGTCCGGCCGGGCCGTACGTCGAAGGAGACGTCCTGGACGACAGGTACGTCCACGCCGCCGGAGCGGTAGGCGACGTGGAGGCCGGCCACCGAGACCAGGGCGGCGCCCCGGGCGGTCGTACGGGCGGCGGCGCCGCCGGTCGCGTGCGTGGTCATCAGGAACCCTCCCTGATCCGGTCGACGCCCCACGCCTTGGAGAGGCCGTCGGCGGCGAGGTTGAGCCCGACCACGAGAGTGGCCAGGGCGATGATAGGGGCGAGGCTGGCCATCGGTACGACGGTGATGGCGGTCCGGTTCTCCGCGACCATCAGCCCCCAGTCGGGGGTGGGCGGGTTGGCGCCGAAGCCGAGGAAGGACAGGGAACTGATCAGAAGCACGACCCAGGAGGCGCGCATCGCGAACTCGACGCACACCACGTCGGTGATGTTGGGCAGCACCTCGCGGCGCAGGATCGACCAGGTCGACTCGCCCCGGGCGCGCGCGGCGGTGACGTAGTCCGCGGGGACGACGGCGAGGGCCGCGCCGCGCACGACCCGTACCACCTGGGGTACGTAGACGACGGCGATGGCCAGCACGATGACGCCAGGGCCCGAGCCGAGCGCGCTGACGATGACGAGCAGGGCGAGGATCGAGGGGACGGAGAGCACCGCGTCCAGCACCCGCATCAGCGCGTCGTCCAGCCGGCCGCCGCGCAGGGCCGTGGCGCAGCCGAGGACGGTGCCGAGGGCGACGGTCAGCAGGGTCGCGGCGACGGAGACGCCGAGCGCGTACCGCCCTCCGTACAGCACGCGGGTGAGGACGTCGCGCCCGTACTGGTCGGTGCCGGCCCAGTGGCCGGCGCCCGGTCCGAGCAGGGCGCGCGAGGAGTCGCCCACGGTGGGCGCGTACGGGGTGAGGAGGGGGGCGAGCAGGGCGACGGCCACATGGACGGCGACGACGGCGAGGCCGATGGAGGCGGCGCGGGAGGAGCGTACGGTCCGCCAGGTGCGGGCCGCGAAGCCCGGACGCGGGGGCGGCGGCACGGAAGGCGGAGAACCCGGGGAAGTCGGGGAAGCCGGGGAACTCACGGAACTCATCGGGTCCTCGCTCATCGAGTCCTCCCGCCGCGGATACGGAGCTTGGGGTTCAGGGCCATCGCGCCGAGGTCGGCCGCGAGGTTGCACAGGACGTACACGACCGCGCTGATGAGGGCGATCGCCTGGAGGACGGGCAGGTCGCGGTTCTGCACGGAGGAGAGCATCAGCTTGCCGATGCCCGGGTAGTTGAAGACGTTCTCGACCACGGCGACGCCGCCGATCAGCCAGGCCACGTTGAGGGCGATCACATGGAGGGTGGGCAGCAGGGCACTGGGCAGCGCGTGGCGGGTGACCACGCGCCAGGAGGAGAGGCCCTTGAGGCGGGCGGTGGTGACGTACTCGCTCGCCATCACGTCGATCACCGAGGTGCGCGCCATGCGGACGATGTAGGCGGCCATCACGACGGCGAGCGAGGCGGCGGGCAGCCAGATCGCCGGCAGCAGTTGTCCGGCGGTGGCGCCGGGACCGTAGAGCACGACCGCGGGGAAGAGCGGCAGGGCTACCGAGAAGGCGAGGACGAGGACGGTCGCCACGACGAACTCGGGGACGCTCATCCCGACCAGGCTGACCGTGGAGATGAGGTGGTCGGGCCAGCGGTCGCGGTAGTACCCGGCGACGACGCCGAGGACGAGGGAGCCTGTGACGGCGAACAGGACGGTGACACCGGCGATCAGCAGGGAGTTGCCGAGGTACTGCGCCACCTCGCCGCCCACGGCCTTGCCGGAGACGAGCGAGCTGCCGAAGTCGCCCTGTACGGCGCCCTTGACCCACTGGACGTAGCGCTCCCAAGCGGGCTGGTCGAGATGGAGCTTGTCGCGCAGCGCGGCGACGGCGGAGGGGGTGGCGTCCTTGCCGAGGACCTGGGTGGCGACATCGCCCGGCAGTGCCTGGACGGCGAGGAAGACGAGGACGGAGGAGAGCAGGAGGGTGCCGAGCGCGGTGACGACGCGGCGGGCCACGAAGGTGAACACGGTGGTCTCAGGCTCCCTTCAGGCCGATGCCGAGGTAGTCGAACTCGAATCCGTGCTCGGCGTAGCCGCGCACGGCGCGGGAGATGCCGACGAGCCGGTCGGCGAACATCGGGGTCATCGCCCCGCCCTTCTCGATGACGAAGGTCTGCGCCTGGCCGTACAGTTCGCGCCTGCGCGTGTCGTCGGTCTCGCGCCTGGCCCGGTCGAGCAGCGCGTCGAACCCCTGGTCCGACCAGGCGGTCTCGTTGTAGCCGGAGCCGCCGCGGAAGACCTGGTTGAGGAGCTGGTCGACGGGGCGGCCGGTGAACCAGTAGGTGGCCATGAGCGGCTTCTTCATCCAGATCTGGGTGTAGTACGAGTCCGCCGAGGCGGTCTTGACCCTGATCCGGATGCCGGCGCGCCGGGCCGACTCCTGGTAGGCGAGGGCCATGGGCGTGAAGATCGGGTCGTAGGAGGAGGTGTAGAGGTCGACCGCCAGCCGCTCCTGGCCCGCGGCTTTGAGGAGATGACGGGCCTTCTCCGGGTCGTGGACGGGGTGGTCGGCGAGGTGGTTGGGGTCGCTGGGCGGTACGGGGTTGTCCCAGCCGAGGGTGCCGGCGCCCTGGAGGGCGACCTTGAGGACGTGCTCGGGGTCGTAGGCGAGCTTCATCGCCTGGCGTACGCGGACGTCGGTGAAGGGCTTCTCGGTGGTGAGCATCGGCAGGACGTACCACTGGGCGTCCTTGACGCGGGCGATGGTGGCACGGTCGGAGGCGGCGACGACCCGGGCGGTGGCGAAGTCCAGATTGGTCTGGGAGAGCAGATCCACCTGCCCGGCGAGCAGGGCGTTCGAGCGGGCCTGCATGTCGGCGACGGAGTAGAAGTCGATGGCGTCGAGGACGGGCCGGCCGGCCCAGTGCTCGGCGTACGCGGTGACGCGTCCGGGTCCGGCGGCGGAGAAGGACGTCAGCTTGAAGGGCCCTGTGCCGATGCCGGTACGGCCGATGGAACGGGCGCTTCCGTCAGGGATGACATAGCAGTTGTAGTGCGTCAGCAGACTGGGGAACTCGGCGTTCGGCGTCTTCAGCGGGACGACGAGGGTGTACGCGTCGGGGGTGCGCAGCGTCTTCGGGTCGATGAGCGGGGCGAGGACGGCGGCCTGCGGTGAGGCGGTCGCGGCGTCGAGGATGTGGCGCAGCGTGTAGGCGGCGTCCGCGGAGGTGAAGGCCCGGCCGTCGTGGAAGGTGAGGCCGCGGCGGAGCCGGAAGGTCCAGGTGCGGGCCTGGTCGTCCGGTTCCCAGGACTCGGCGAGGTCGGGGGCGAGCAGGCCGTCGGGGCCGACCCGGACGAGCCGGTTGTAGAGGGCGCCGAGGTATTCGTACGCGGAGAGCGCGCTCGCCGGGTCCAGCGTCTCGGCCTCGGAGGCGGGCGGCCTGGCGATGCGCAGGGTGCCGCCGCGGTCGGGCCGGCCGGCGGGCGCGGCGTCCGGCACGGCGCCCGCCGCCGTACCGGATCCGGCGCCGCCGGAGCAGCCGGTGAGCAGCCAGGAGGCGCCGAGCGCCGCGCCGCCGGCCGCCGCGGCAGTGAGCAGCGAGCGCCGGGGCGGACCTGCCGCCCCGGCGGTGACGGCCAGGTCGGCCGCCCCGGGGTCCGTTCGTCGGTAAGTGTCGGACATGTACCGGACACCCTTCGCATTGATTCGTTCCGTTGAACGATTGGGTGAAGTGCGTGAACGATAGCCAGGCGTCACCGCCCCGCCAACCCCTTGTGCGCGGAAATTAACCCGGGAAATCGACTCGTTACCTGCGGCGGCCCTCGGTGCGGTGCGCTGCCGTCAGCCGGCGGGCGGGGCCGTCGGCGGTCCGTAGAGCGCGGCGAGTTCGGCCGCGAGGCGCGCGAGGTGCTCCCGGGCCTCCCGGGGCGCGAGGATCTCGATCCTGGCCCCCAGCCCGGCCAGTCGCGCCGCCAGGGCCTGCGGCGACGGGCCGTCGACCTCGAACGCCATCCATCCGTGGGCGAGCGGTCCGCCGAGCCGCAGCCGGCTGCCGAACAGCGCGCGCAGACCGGCCTCGGCGCCGCGCTCGGCCCTGGCCCGTACGGTCGCCGCGCGCGTCCGTTCCTCGGCCGTCGAGGCGAGGGAGCGCCAGGCCACGGCGAGGTCGAACCCCGCCGGGCGGACGACGGGGTCACCGGTCGGCTCGACGGAGGTGACGCGGCTGAGCCGGAAGATCCGCAGGCCGCCCGCGCCCCGGTCGGAGCCGGAGCCGGAGCCGCTCCCGGTGCCGGTGCCGGAGCCGGTCCCGGTGCCGGAGCCCGTACTCGCGCTCGTGTTCGCGACGAGGTAGCGGACCCCGGACCTGGTCGCGAGGCCCAGCGGGTGGACGATCCGTTCGTCCACCGGTCCCCCGGGCCGCTCGTACCCGAGGCGGACCTGTGCCCCGTCGACCACGGCACGTTCGAGCGCCCTGAGGTGCGGTGTGACGCCCTCGTGGGGGGCGCCCGGCCGGTCGGACCACTCCACGGCCCCGGTCCGGGGCGCGGCCCCGGCGTCGGAACGCGGCGCCGGCGGTCGGGCCCGGACGAGTTCCCGCGGCTCCGGGGCGGCCGGCGACACCCCGGCGACCAGGAACAGCTCACGGATCTCGCCGACGGTCAGTCCGTTGAAATCAGTCCGTGCCCCGCCCACCAGTGCCCAGCCGCCGCCCCGCCCGCGCTGCGGGTAGACGGGGATGCCCGCGGTCGCCAGCGCCTCCAGGTCACGGCGTGCCGTACGTTCGGACACGGACAGTTCTGCCGCCACCTCGGTCGCGGTCACCCGCCCACGCGCCTGGAGGAGCAGCAGCGTCGCCACCAGGCGATCGGCCCTCATACCGCCCATTCTCCTCCTCGGACCGGCGGGAGGACGGTGCCCGGCCCCGCGGTGACGCCCGGCCGGTCCGGCGTGGCCCCGGCCCATCGTGTTGACTTCCGACCAGGACGAGCCGGGGACGGTACACGCCGCCGGACCTGCGCACCGTCCCGCGCATCCGTGCATCCATACGTCCGTACGCCCGTTTCACCCGTAGACCTGTGTCCTCGTGTTCCCGTGTGAAGGAGCCATCCATGCGTATCGCCGTCCTCGACGACTACCAGCGGGCCGCCCGTCGCTTCGCCGACTGGGACGCGCTCGGCGGCGAGGTGGTCTTCTTCCACGAGCCGCTCTCCGGGGTGGACGCGGTGAGCGCGGCACTGGCCGGTTTCGACGTCGTGGTCGTCATGCGGGAACGCACGCCGTTCACCGCCGAGTTGTTCGACCGGCTGCCCGCGCTCCGGCTACTGGTGACCACGGGCCTGGCGAACGCCTCACTGGATCTGGCGGCGGCGCGGCGCCACGGGGTGACGGTCTGCGGCACGGAGTCGGTGCCGCACGCCACGGCGGAGCTGACCTGGGGTCTGATCCTCGCGCTGGCCCGGAACATCCCCGCGGAGTCGGCCGGGATGCGGGAGGGCGGCTGGCAGCGGACGATCGGCCGCGATCTGCACGGCCGCACGCTCGGTGTCGTCGGCCTGGGGCGGCTCGGTTCCCGGGTCGCCGCGATCGGCGCCGCGTTCGGGATGCGGGTCGTCGCGTGGAGCGGCAACCTGGACGCGGAGCGGGCCGTGGCGGCGGGCGTGGAGCCGGTCGACAAGCGGACCCTGTTCTCCCGGGCCGACGTCGTCACCGTCCACTACAAGCTCGGTGAGCGCAGTACGGGGCTGATCGGAGCGCGGGAGCTGTCCTGGATGAAGCCGACGGCCCTCCTCGTCAACACCTCACGGGGCCCCCTGATCGACACCGCGGCCCTGATCGAGGCCCTGCGCGCCGGCCGGATCGCGGGCGCCGGCCTCGACGTGTACGACATGGAGCCGCTGCCCGCCGACGACGCCCTGCGCACCCTCCCCGGTACGGTCCTGACCCCGCACCTCGGCTATGTCACCGAGGCCACGTACGAGGTGTTCTACGGTCAGGCGGCCGAGGACATCGCGGCGTTCCTGGCGGGCACCCCGCTGCGCGTCCTCACCGGCTGAGGGCCCTGTGGGCGGTGCCGCCCACGGAAACGGCCGCCCACCCGTGCGGGCGGGCGGCCGTCGGTCGCCGTGTGCGGGCCTCGGTCAGGACTCCTCGAAGTAGGCGTCCAGGACCACGTCCAGCTCCGCCTCCCACTCCTTGAGGAGCTTCCTGGCCGGCGCCTCCACCTCGGCGTCGAACCAGCGGCGGGCCGAGGTGTGCACCGTGACCGTGAACCGGCGCCCGAAGCGGGGGGTCGTGACCTCGACCGCGCCGATCTCGTCCCAGTCGAACTCGGCCTCCTGGTCGTCCAGCCGGAACCGGACGCCCTCCCGGTCCGCGGTGATCGAGCCGCGGCGGTCGCTGACCTCGAAGACGGGACCGTCCTCGGGGGCCGCTTCCCCCTCGGGGTCGGTGTCGGCCTCACCGTCCTGCTCGGCCTTGCCGCCCTTCCCGGACTTGCCGTCGTGCTCGGACCTGACGTCGTGCTCGTCGCGTTCGTCCTGTTCCTGCTCGTCCTGTTCCTTCTCCTTCTCGTCCTCCGGCTGCTCCTCTCCCTTCTCCGCCGTCACCGGGGCGCTCGCGTCGTCGTCGGCGACGGCCGGCTCCTCGCTCTCGTCCTCGGCCCGCCCGGGGTCCGTCTCCGCCGGCCTCGGCGGGGAGGGGGCCACGAGACCGGGGATGTACGCCGGGTCTGTCCCCACGGCGAACTCGGTCTGGATTTTCGGATCTATGCGCTGCTCCACGGCAGTGAGTATGGACGACGAAGCTGTATGAGCCCAGTGAGCCCACCGCCGCCCCGCTCAGCCTGCCCCGACCAGCCGCAGCACCCGTACCCCGTACGGCTCCAGGGTGACCTCGTCCGCGGCCGGTCCGTCCAGTTCCGTCAGCCGCAGCCCGGCCTCGACGGCGGGCTTGACCAGCAGTTCCTCCCGGCCCTGGCTCACCAGCCAGACGTAGCGGTGGCCGTCCTCGTGGTCCAGCAGGTCGACCGCCACCCTCAGGTCGTCCACGGTGACCGGGCGGCGCACCCCCGCGTGCGCGGCGAGCGCGTCGTACAGCCGCACCGTCTGTTCCGGGTTGACGCGCGGCGTGACGGAGGCCATGTGTTCCAGCGGGTAGGTGCACAGCACCACGGAGCCCGCGCCGGTCTCGCGCAGCAGCAGGGCGGGGCGGCCCCGGCCGTCGGTGGCCAGCACCTCGGCCCCGTACGGTTCCACGGGCAGGAAGACCCGGCTGCTGGGTGTGCCGGCCGCCCGGAAGGAGAGGGTGTCGCCCTCGGCAAGGGTGCCGAAGGGCCGGGTGAGGGTGAGGGTGACGGTGTCGTCCTCGATCGGGTCGACCAGCCCGTACTCCAGCGTGTGCCGGACGCCGAAGAGCCGGTCGAGATGCGCGTACCAGGGGCCGCGCTGCTCCTCGTGGGCGCCGGGCGAGTAGGAGACGTAGACGGTCGCACCACCGCGGGCCAGCTCCTCCAGCCGGTACCAGCTCGCCGAGAGCAACTGCTTGGTGGAGGGCAGCAGATAGAGCCGGTGGCCGTCCGCGATGCCGTCGCTCTCCCGTACGACGGTCGCCGGGGCGTCGGCCAGCCGGGAGCTGATCCAGGCCTGCCGCCCGGTCCGCTCCACGTACGAGCGGTCCTCCTCGCGGGTGAAGGGGTAGAGCGTGTCCAGGTACGAGGAGACCACCAGCGCGGTGTCGGTACCTGGCCGGACGCAGTGGCCGAAGTCGACGCGCTCCAGCAGTTCGGCGAAGGCGCGGACCTCCTTGAGCTGCGGTTTGGGCGTGCCCGCGCTGTCGGTCAGCCCGAAGTGCATCTCGAAGGCGTGGTGCGAGTAGGGCGGTTGTTCGCGCAGGGCGTCGAAGTCGGTGTTGTTCCAGGCGATCCAGCCGGTGGCGCCGGCCAGCAGGCTGTTGTGCAGCGCCTGGCGGTAGTAGCGGGCGGCGTGCGGTCCTGACGCGAAGTCGGAGGTGAGCCCGAACTCCTCCAGGACGACGGGGAGTCCGAAGCCGCCGGTCAGTTCGCACACCCAGGCCGCCGCGTAGTGCTGGCGGACCGGGTCGTCCTCCATCCGGTACACGTGCGGGCCCAGCCAGTCGGTGAGCGCGGCGCAGTCCCGAAGCCGGAAGCCGTTGTCGTGGCCGGAGTTCTCCAGGCCCCAGGCGCCGTCACCGAGCGAGACCGGCTGCCGGGCGCCCGAGGCCCGTACGCCGTCCACGACGAGCTGGGCCCAGGCGGCCACCTCCTCCCGTGCGGCGCCCGCCCGACCGTAGATCGGCATCTCGTTGGAGATCAGCCACCCGGCCACGGCCGGGTGGTCCTTGAAGCGGGCCGCCATCTCGCGGGCGAACCACGCCTGCCGGGAGACCAGCCAGACATCGGTGTAGAGGTCCCGGCCACCCCGCCAGGCGGGGTCCCAGTTCTCGCCGGACATGTGGCCCACGAGGAAGGTGGGGACGGTGGTCATACCGAGGTCGTGGTGGCGGTCCAGGAAGTCCGCGTAGTGGGCGCAGAGCCGCTCGTCGATGCGGTCGGGCTCCGGCATGAAGTCCGGCCAGTAGAAGAACGACCGGGTCATGTTGAGCCCGTGGTCGCGCAGCACGCGCAGTTCCTCGTCGACCACCTCGCCCCGGTACGAGCGCCACATGAGCGGCCCTCCGGTACGCGACCAGAAATTGGCGCCGATCCAGGTGACGGGGTGTCCTCCGGCGGAAATCCGGGCAGCGGGACGCGGCATCTTCGTGCTCTCCCTAGAACGGGGACCGATGACATACCTGTGTGCGTCGGACGGGCGTCAGGCGGTGCGTCAGCGAGTGCGTGGAGATCGTATGCGGCCCCGGTGCGGACGGGCGGCGCCACATCCTTTCCAGTGAATCGCTGTACCGGTTTAGCGTCAACCCCACCCGTCCGTTTCATAAACCGGTTCAGGACTTCGCCGCGGGCGGCGGCCCGACGCTGCCCCGCACGGTGAGGCGGGGCGCCGGGTCCTGGAGGTCCCGCACCGCGTGCCCGCCCGCCACCTCGCGCAGCATCCGGGCGGCGCGTGCGCCGTGGGCGACGATGTCCCTGCTCAGCGCGGTCAGCGGCGGGTCGACCAGTTCACACAGGGCCGAGTCGTCCCAGGCGATCACGGAGAGGTCGGCGGGAACGCGCACGCCCAGGGAGTGCGCGGCGGTCAGGCCCGACACGGCCATCACGTCGTTGTCGTACAGGATCGCGGTGGGCGGGCCCTCCGCGCCGAGGAGGGCCCGGGTGGCCGCCGCGCCGCCCTCGCCGCTGTAGTCGGCCTCCACGGTCCTGCCGGTCAGCCCCAGGTCCCGGACGGCCGCGTCGAAGGCCTCCGTACGGATCGCCGTGTGGCGCAGCGGGGCCGGGCCGCCGACGCGGGCGAGGCTGCGATGGCCCAGGCCGGCGAGGTGGCGGACGACGGTGGTGACGGCCGCGGCGTCGTCGCTCCACACGGCGGGCAGCCTGCGGGTGCCGACCGGCGCCCCGATCACCACGGTGGGCAGGCCCAGTTCCTCCAGGACGGGGACGCGGGCGTCGTCGACCTTCAGGTCGACCAGGAAGACGCCGTCCACCCGGCGCCGCGCCGACCAGGAGCGGTAGAGGGCGATCTCGGTGTTCCGGTCCTCGGCCATGGTGAAGACGAGCGGGGTCGCGTCGGCGATCAGTTCGGCCTGGATCCCGGAGATGAGCTGCATGAAGAAGGGTTCGAGGCCGAGGGTGTGCGCGGGGCGGTCGATGACCAGGCCGAACGCCCCCGCCGTACCCCCGGAGAGGGCGCGCGCCGCGCTGTTGGGCTGCCAGCCCAGCTCCTGGGCGATGGCCCGGATGCGCCGCCGGGTGGGTTCGGAGACCCCGGGGCGGTCGTTGAGGGCGAAGGAGACGGCGGCCTTGGTGACGCCGGCCCGCTCGGCGATATCGGCCATGGTGGGGCGCTTCACGGTGGGGTGCCTCGCTTTTCTCCGCAGGTACGGACGGATTACCGGGTCACGGCCTCCGGTGGGCCTCCGGGAAATATGGCCGAATCGGTCCGGGAGGAAAACCCGGCCCTCGCACATCGTTTACCAGGGAAGTTGAGAAAGGCAATGCAACGGCATTGACACTCGCTTTGCGGCGCCCCTAATTTTCACCGCGCCGGAAGGTGCGCGGACCACCCCCGGCCCTGGACGGGTGGGTCCGAGGTTTCGCCTGCGGGGAGGCGCTGTTCCGGACTCACCCCTCACAGCCGTCGTACGACCGAGCCAAGGGGCCGACATGACCGTACCGACCGTGACCACCGTGCGCGCGGGCCGCGGGGCGCCCGCCGTGACCCTGATCGCCACCGCCGTCGCCGGCGCGCTGCTGGTGGCCGGCTGCACCGGCGGCGGCGCCGCCTCCCGGGGCGAGGAGGCGAGGGCGGCCGACGACCCGTCGAAGGTCTCGGGGACCATCACCGTGCTGACCCACCGCACGGACTGGGTGCAGGACGGCACGATGAAGAAGTACGCCGACGCCTTCCGGAAGATCTACCCCGAGGTGACCGTCAAGTTCGACGGGATCACCGACTACGAGGGGGAGGTCAAGATCCGGATGAACACCGAGAACTACGGCGACGTCCTCATGATCCCGGGTGCGATCAGGAAGAACGACTACCCGAGGTTCTTCGCCTCCCTGGGCAGCCGGGCGGAGCGGGAGAAGAAGTACCGGTTCACGGCCTTCACCACGGTGGACGACAAGGTCTACGGGCAGAGTCCGATCGGGGTGACCCCCGGCTTCCTCTACAACCGGAAGGTGTGGGAGCAGGCCGGGATCACGGAGTGGCCCACGACCCCCGCCGCGTTCCTCGACGACCTGAAGGCGATCAAGTCGAGGACGGACGCTGTGCCGTACTACACCAACTTCAAGGACATGTGGCCGCTCACCCAGTGGACCACCGCGCTGGGTTCGGTGAGTTGTGACGTCCAGGCGAACAACCTGCTGGCGACGGACGATCCGTGGGCCAAGGGGTCAGAACTGCGCACGATCGACGCGCTGTTGTACGACATGGTGCGCGGGAAGCTGGTCGAGAAGGATCCGTCGACCACCAACTGGGAGGGTTCGAAAACCCGGTTGGCCAAGGGCGAGATCGCCACGATGTGGCTGGGCTCCTGGGCGGTCACCCAGTTCCGGGCCGCCGCCGAGCAGGCCGGTACGGACCCCGGCGACATCGGTTTCATGCCCTTCCCCGCCCAGGTGGACGGCGCGTTCTGCGCGGTCGCCTCACCGGACTACGCGCAGGCGGTGAACGTCCACTCGAAGCGGAAGGAGGCGGCGCGCGCCTGGATCGACTGGTTCACCGAGAAGTCCGGGTACGCGGCCGACAACCTGGCGCTCTCGCCGCTGAAGGGGGCTCCGCTGCCGGATGTGCTGAAGCCGTACACGGACCGGGGTGTGAGGTTCATCGAGCTGGACCAGAAGGACGCGGCGCTGGTCAACGAGATCGACAACGCGGCCGAGGTCGGTCTGCAGAAGCCGGACTACCGGCAGGATCTGGTCGATGTGGCGCGCGGCGCCGCCGAGGGCGATCTCGACGGGTTCCTCGCCGGGCTCTCCCGTCGCTGGAACGAGGCGGAGAAGAGCGCGGGCGCGCGATGAGACGGCGGCTGTGGCGGGGACTGACGCCCTGGCTCTTCCTGCTCGTACCGCTGGCGCTGCTGGTGGTCTTCACGTACGCCCCCGTCGTCAACATGATCGTGTACAGCTTCACGGACTGGGACGGGGTCGGCCCGGATCTGACGTTCACCGGGATCGGCAACTACGTGGAGCTCTTCACCCGGCCCGAGCTGTTCCAGGTCTTCTTCGTCAGCGGCTACTACCTGGCGGCGTCCGTGGTGCAGATCGCCGCCGCGCTCCACTTCGCGACCGTGCTGAGCTTCCACACCCGTTTCCGTAACTTCTTCAAAGGCGTGCTGTTCTTCCCGTACCTGGTCAACGGGGTCGCGATCGGTTTCGTCTTCCTCTACTTCTTCCAGGAAGGCGGCACGCTCGACTCGGTGCTGCGGCTCTTCGGGGCCTCCGGCGACCATGCCTGGCTCTCCTCCTCCACCTCGGCGAACATCTCCCTGGCCGGGGTGTCGGTGTGGCGCTTCATGGGGCTGAACTTCGTGCTGTTCCTCGGCGCGATCCAGTCGATCCCCGGTGAGCTGTACGAGGCGTCCGAACTGGACGGGGCGGGCCGCTGGCAGCAGTTCCGGCACATCATCGCACCGGGTATCAGGCCGGTCCTGAGCCTCAGTGTGATTCTCGCGGTCTCCGGTTCGCTCTCGGTCTTCGAGATCCCGTACATCATGACCGGCGGGGCCACCGGCACCGAGACCTTCGTGATCCAGACCGTGAAGCTGGCGTTCCAGTTCAACAAGACGGGGCTGGCCTCGGCGGCGGCCGTCGTCCTGCTGCTGATCATCCTGGCGGTGACGTGGGTGCAGCGGCGTCTCGTCCCGGACGACAAGGTGGATCTCGTATGAGCGCCCGCGCGCGGCTGGCCGGCTCCCTGAAGTACCTCTCCCTGGTGGTGGCGGCCGTGGTGGTCCTGCTGCCGCTCGGAGTGGTGTTCCTTACCTCGCTGAAGACGGGTGAGGAGATGGCCGACGGCAGCGGTGCGCTGGCGCTGCCGGACAACCTGTTCAACTTCGCCAACTACGCGACGGCGTTCTCGGACGGCAAGATGCTCGGCGCTTTCGGGAACACCGCGTTCATCCTGTTCTTCGCGATCACCGGGACGGTGGTCATCGGCTCCATGACGGCGTACGCCATCGACCGCTTCGACTTCCGGTTCCGCACGCTGGTGGTGGCGCTCTTCCTCGTCGCCACGCTGGTGCCCGGGGTGACGACGCAGGTGGCGACCTTCCAGATCGTCAACAGCTTCGGGCTCTTCGACTCGCTCTGGGCGCCGGTCGTGCTCTACATGGGCACCGACATCGTCTCGGTCTACATCTTCCTCCAGTTCATCCGGGGGATCCCGGTCTCGCTGGACGAATCGGCGCGGCTGGACGGCGCCAACTCCTTCACGATCTTCCGGAAGATCATCTTTCCGCTGCTCAAGCCGGCCGTCGCCACCGTGGTGATCATCAAGGGCATCACCGTCTACAACGACTTCTACATCCCGTTCCTCTACCTGCCGTCGGAGGAACGGGGCACGATCTCCACGTCGTTGTTCCGCTTCAAGGGGCCCTTCGGGGCGCACTGGGAGAACATCTCGGCGGGCGCGGTGCTGGTCATCGTCCCGACGCTGGCCGTGTTCCTCTTCCTCCAGCGCTACATCTACAACGGCTTCACCCGGGGGGCGACCCGCTGAGACCGGCCCACAACGAGACCGGACAGGAGTACGGGCGTCAGCCGAGAGCGGCGGGCGCGAACCAGGTGGGCTCGTCACCGAGCGCCTGTTTGATCCGGAAGAGGGCGAACTCCGCCAGCTCCGGCAGTCCGTCCACGGGGAACCACCCGACGTCCAGCGACTCGTCGTCGTTGACACGTGCCTCGCCGCCGACGGCCCGGCAGCGGAAGGCGATGTCCATGTACTGGCACCTGTCGCCGTTGGGATAGACGACCGGCTTCAGCACCTGGACGAGCACGACCCGCTCCGCCACGCACCGTACGGCCGTCTCCTCCTCCACCTCACGCACCGCCGCGACAGCGGGCTCCTCCCCCGGTTCGGGGATCCCGCCGATGATCGACCACGCGCCGGTGTCGGCGCGCCGCCCGAGCAGGACGCGCCCCTCGTCGTCGAAGACGATGGCGCTGACGCCCGGCAGGAAGAGCAGTTGGTGGCCGGCGTCGGCCCGGATCTCACGGATGAAGTCAGGGGTTCCCATGCCACCGACCCTAACCGGCCACCGCCGGGGCCGAGGCGGCCGTACGGGCGCGCCGGGCGCGTACGGCGCCGACCGCCACCCAGCCGAGCCCGGCCACCGCGACAGCCACCAGCAGCGCCTCGGGCAGCGTGCCGAGCCGGGTCGCGGGCGTCAGCGAGGAGCGCAGCGGAACCTTCGCCACGAGCGCGTCGGGGGTGAACATCCCGGTCTGCTGGGTGATCCTGCCGTCCGGCTGGATGATGGCGCTGACCCCGCTGGTGACCGGGACGACGACGGTCCTGCTGTGCTCGACGGCCCGCACCCGGCTCATCGCGAGCTGCTGGTACGTCATCTCGCTGCGGTCGAAGGTGGCGTTGTTGCTGGGTACGGAGATGAGCTGGGCGCCGTGCGTGACGGCGTCCCGTACGGTCCAGTCGAACGCCGCCTCGTAACAGGTGGCGAGGCCGACCTTGGTGCCCGCGAGGTCGAAGACGCCGGTGCCGGTGCCGCGCGCGAAGTCCCTGCGGACCATCTCCGCGTAGCCGGGGCTGATCCAGCGCACCACGGAACGCAGCGGAAGGTACTCGCCGAACGGCTGGATCTGCCGCTTGTCGTACGTGGCGGTCGGGCCGCGCTCGGGGTCCCAGAGGATCTGCCGGTTGTACAGCGGACCGGAGTCGGGGGTGACGACGGCGCCGACGGAGATCGGTACACCGATCGCCTTCGCCGCCTGCTCGATCACGTCGTACGCGTCGGCGTTGCGGTACGGGTCGATGTCGGAGGAGTTCTCCGGCCAGAGCACGAAGTCGGGCCGCGGCTCCTTGCCCGCCTTCACATCGGCGGCGAGTTCCAGGGTCCTGCGCACGTGGTTGTCGAGGACGGCCCGGCGCTGGGCGTTGAATTCGAGACCGGCGCGCGGCACGTTGCCCTGGATCGCGGCGACGGTCGCCGTGCCGTCCTCGGCCGCGTCGCTGACGAGCGGCAGCGCGGCGAGCGCCGCGACGACCGGTACGAGGACGGTCGCCGCGGCGGCGGCGACCGCTCCCCGCGGGACCGTGCGGGTCCTGCGGTACGCGAGGACCTGGCGCACGCCCTCGTACAGTCCGAAGCCGCAGAGCACGACACCGAAGCCGAGCACGGGGGTGCCGCCGACCGCGGCGAGCGGCAGGAAGACACTGTCCGCCTGGCCGAAGGCGATCTTGCCCCAGGGGAAGCCGCCGAACGGCACCCGGGCGCGGACCGCCTCGCCGAGGATCCAGACCGCTGCGGCCCAGACCGGCCACGGCGGCAGTCTGCTCACGACGGCGATCCCGAGCCCCGTGAACGCGATGAAGACGGCTTCGATCGCCGCGAGACCGAGCCAGGGGCCCGGTCCCACCTCGGCGCCGGTCCAGTACAGCAGCGGCAGCAGGAAGCCGAGCCCCGCGAGAGCGCCGAGGCCCAGGCCCGCGCGCGGCCGGCGCCCGTACAGGCTCCAGGCGAGCAGGGCGAAGGCGGGCAGGGCCAGCCACCACAGGGTCCGGGGCGGGAAGCTCGCGTACAGCAGCAGCCCGGACGCCGCGGCTCCGGCCGGCCGGGCGAACCGTCGGGCCAGGGACCACCCGGGGCCGGTCGGGGCGGCGGGCTGCGGGGGTTCGACGGTGGTCATGGTGGCGCTCACCTGGCGGAGTCTACGGTGGCGCCCCGTGTGCCGGGGGGCGAGACCTGTGCGGTGGGGCCGGCGCGAGCACCCGAGCCCGGAACACTTCTCCGCAATCCCTCCGCATCCCTCCACAAACGCCCGTCCCTGCCGTTACCGTGTGCGCCAGTCCGTGGCACATCGCCCGGATCCGGCCATGCGCACAGGGCGGGGCCTGACACAGCTCGGGGGTCGACACGATGGCCGCACCGGCGGAACCGGGCGCGCCGGGGCGGCGCGGCAGGGCGCCCGACACGGTCGGCGCCACGCTCCTCGCCGGCTGCGCGGTGTGGGCGCTGATCAGCGCGGCGGGGCGGGAGGCCAGACCCGAGGGGGTACTGCTCGCGGTGCTCGCCGTCGCCGCGGGGTACGCCGTGGGCCGGATCTGCGGATCGCTCGTACCGGTCGCCACCGCGTCCGCCATGGCGCTGGTCTGGCTCGCGGGAGCGGTCGCATCAAGCCAGGAAGCGCTCGGTACGGCGGTGAGCGTGACCTCCCCGCCCGGCGACTCGGGCGCGGTGGCCGCGCTGCTGGTGCTGGGCGGCGGGGCGGCCTGCTGCGCGGCTGCGGGGGCCCGGCGGGCGTCCGGGCGGCTGGCGCTGCGGCTGCTGGCCGTGGCGATCGCGGGGTGCGCGCTGCTCCTCGGCTCGGTCGTGGGGTTCCTCGCGGCGCTCGGCGTTCTGCTGTGCTCGCTGGCCGCGGCCCGGATGCGTCGGCGGTTCCTGGGGCTCACGGGGTACGCCCTGGTCACGGTGGTGGTGGTCGGGGGGTCCTGGGCCGTGGCGGAGCGCGCGCTTCCCGAGGGTCTCACGGTCTCTCTGGAGGGGCAGCTCACCCGGCACCGGGTGGAGCTGTGGCACGACGCCGCGGAGCTGGCAAGGGAACGTCCGGGGCGTGGGGCCGGGCCCGACCGGTTCGGCGATCTCAGCCCGACGGCCGCGCGGTCGCTGGACAGCGACGGCAAGCCGCACTCGGCGCCGCTCCAGCAGGCGGCCGAGCAGGGTGTGGTGGGCGTGGTGCTGCTGGGCGCGCTGTACGGCTGGTCGCTGTACGCACTGGGGCGCTCGCCCTGCTCCACTCCGGTGATTCTGACGGCGGGGGCCGCGCTGACGGCACTGGCCGGGCTGGCGACCGTGGGGAACGCGCTGAGCTTCACACAGGTGACGGTGGGCGCGGGGCTGCTGGCCGGGCTGGCGACGGCGCGGCCGGCGGCGGGTGACGGCCCCGACGAGCCGCCGGACCGGGCCGGAAGGGCACCGGCCGGGGCCACGGCCGAGGCGTAGCGGGGCGCGGAGCCCCACGACGGGGGCGCGGAGCCGTCAGGTCGAAGGAGGCGCCGTGCCGGCGGACGCTTCGGGTCGGCAGACGCGTCTTGCCGGCGGATGCGTGGGGCGGACGGAGCCGTCGGATCAGACGCCGGCCGTGCCGGTTTCGGTCGGCGGCAGCAGGCCCAGCCGGTGCCGGATGACCCGTACCGCCGACTCTGCGTCGTCCACCGTGACCGTGAACGTCCGGCCGTCGCCCAGCTTGAGGACCAGGGCCTCGCCCCGTCGTACGACCACCGCCGTGCCCATCTCGGGACGCCAGCGGTAGCCCCAGCCACCCCACTGGCGCGGGGTGACCCGGGGCGCGAAGTCGGCGTCCACCACCTGGGCGAACTCGATACGGCGGCGCGGCAGGCCTATATGACCGCAGCGCACCTCCAGGCACTCCTCGTCGACGCTGACCGCCACATGGACGAAGGCCAGCGTGCCGAAGAGGATCAGCAGGCCCGCCGCCACGCAGCCGACGACGGACATCAACAGGGCCACGGGGCCGCTGTTCCAACTGGACTCGACGGCCAGCTCGACGCCGAGCGCGACACAGGCGGCGCCCGCGGCGGCCAGCAGCCACTGCACACGGTTGGTGGCGCGGCCGCTCCAGGTCTCCGGCGGGGGCGGCGCCACCTGGCCCTCGGGCCCGGGATGGTCCTTCATGCCTTGCAGCGTACTCAGATTCCGCGCGTCGGGGAGTCCCTGTGGACAACGGACGGCGGCTACGCCGAACGGGTTACTCGGCCCGTACGAGCCCCGCGAGCGCGCGCCCCTCCGCGTAGGCCAGCGCGGACGGCGGCAGCACGGACTCGCGCCCGCCCAGCAGCACCGTGAGCCGCCCTCCGGCGCCCGGGAGTCCCGCGCCGGAACGTGCGGCTCCGGCGGGGGCCGCGCCGATACGGCGCAGCACCTGCGCGGCGACCGCACCGGCCGAGCCGTACAGCGCCGGCGCCGGCGGACCGGCCACGCCGACCGCGGCGAGGATGCGCCCGGCGACCAGCTCGTAGTGGGTGCAGCCGAGGACGACGGCCCGAACGTCACGGGGGGTCAGCGCCGCGGCGGTCGCGATCGCGCGGTCGATCGCCGCCTCGTCGGCGTGCTGCACGGCGTCCGCGAGCCCCGGGCAGGGCACCTCGGTGACCTCGGCGGAGGAGGCGAAGTCGCGGATCAGGGCGCGCTGGTACGGGCTGCCGGTGGTGGCCGGGGTCGCCCAGATCGCGACGGGGCCGCCGCCGGCCGCCGCCGGTTTGATCGCCGGGACGGTGCCGATGACGGGCAGCCCCGGCTCCAGTTCGGCGCGGAGCGTGTGCAGCGCGTGGACCGAGGCCGTGTTGCAGGCGACGATCAGGGCGTCGGGACGGTGCTCGGCCGCGGCGCGGGCCACGGCGAGGGCCCGCTCGGTGACGTCCTCGGGGGTACGGGGCCCCCAGGGCATCGAGTCGGGGTCCGAGGAGAGGACGAGATCGGCGTCGGGGCACAGCCTCCGTACCGCGTCCGCCGCCGCGAGAAGGCCAATGCCGGAGTCCATGAGCGCGATCTTCACCCGGTCACCATAGTCGACGGCCCTTGCGGTCCTCCCCCAGTGGTGCAGACTGCGGCGAATGAGCGCCGTTGTCTGGATCGCCGTGGGTTCGCTGGCCGCGTGGGGCTGGCTGTTGCTGGGGCAGGGGTTCTTCTGGCGTACGGATCAGCGGCTGCCCGAGCATGACGCGTACCGGGACGGTCTCAAGGGTCCCGAGGGGGACGACGGGCGGTGCTGGCCGTCGGTCGCCGTCGTCGTACCGGCCCGGGACGAGGCCGCCGTACTGCCCGAGTCGCTGCCGTCCCTGCTGGCCCAGGTCTATCCCGGCAAGGCGGAGATCTTCCTGATCGACGACGGCAGCGAGGACGGCACCGGCGCGCTGGCGCGCGAGCTCTCCGCGCGCTACGGCGGACTCCCGCTGACCGTGGCGTCGCCCGGGGAGCCCGAGCCCGGCTGGACCGGCAAGCTGTGGGCGCTGCGGCACGGCATCGCGCTGGCCCGCGCCCGCGCCCCCGAGTACCTGCTGCTGACGGACGCGGACATCGCCCATGAGCCGGACAGTCTGCGGGAGCTGGTGGCCTCCGCCCGGTCGCAGGAGTTCGACCTCGTCTCGCAGATGGCGCGGCTGCGGGTGACGAGCGGCTGGGAGAAGCTCGTCGTCCCCGCGTTCGTCTACTTCTTCGCCCAGCTCTACCCGTTCCGCTGGATCAACCGTCCCGGCGCGCGGACCTCGGCCGCGGCGGGCGGCTGTGTCCTGCTGCGGACGGAGACCGCCGTACGCGCCCGGGTGCCGGAGTCGATCCGCCAGGCCGTGATCGACGACGTGTCCCTGGCCCGCGCGGTGCGGCGGAGCGGCGGCCGGATCTGGCTGGGCCTGGCGGAGCGGGTGGACAGTGTGCGGCCGTATCCGCGGCTGGCCGATCTGTGGCGGATGGTCTCGCGCAGCGCGTACGCCCAGCTCCGGCACAACCCGCTGCTGCTCCTGGGTACGGTGGCGGGGATCTCGGTGGTCTATCTGGCGCCGCCGGTGGCCCTGTTCGTGGGGGCGTTCGGCGGGAACGGGGCCGCGGGGTGGCTGGGGTTCGCGGCGTGGGCGGTGATGACGGGGACGTACGTCCCGATACTGCGCTACTACCGGCTGTCCCTGTGGCTGGCGCCGCTGCTGCCGTTCACCGCGCTGCTCTACCTGCTGATGACGGTCGATTCGGCGGTGCGGCACTACCGGGGACAGGGGGCGGCCTGGAAGGGACGTACGTACAGCCGTCCCCGGACCGCCCCCGACCCCTGAGGGACGCGGGCGGTCGGCCGTCGGCGTAGGTCACTTCCTGCCGGGTGTCCAGTTCATGCCCCAGCCATAGGCGTAATCGATGGTGCGCTGCGGACTGACACCCCGTTCCGGTACGAGAAAACGCGCCTCGCGCTGGACTACGAGGTCGGAACCGGTATTGGTGATCAGCGCGAGTGAGCAGACCGTCGAGGCCACCGCGCATTCGCCGAGCGAGAAGTCGATCGCGGCTCCGTGCTGCGGCTGGAGGGTGACCGTCGCGTCAAGATCCGCGAAACTGCGGGCGCCTTCATAGATGGTGACGAAGATGACGACGCGGCGCAGCCGGTCCTTGTGGTCGAGGTTGATGGTGAGGTTCTCGCCGCTGGAGACGGCGCCGGTGCGGTCGTCGCCGTCGAGATGGATGTACGGCGGCTGGTTGAGCGCGCCGAAGGCATTCCCGAGCGCCTGGACCACGCCTTTGCGGCCGTCGGTCAGTTCGTAGAGGGCGCACAGGTCAAGATCGAGGTCCCCGTGCATGGCGACGGCCCGGCCGAGTTTGGCGCCCCAGCCCTTGAACTGTTTACGCACCTGCCAGTTGAGGTTCACCCGCATCGCACCCGAGGTTCCCCCCTGTTTGGCCAGGGAGACCGAAGGCGCCTCCTTCGTCAGCGTCACCTTGCTGAGGCGTACGGGCGTCGCGGGCGTCGCCCGCGGGGCGGGCGCGGCGGCCGGAGCGGGGGCCGGTGGCGTGACGGGAACGGGAGGGACGGAGAGGGACGGCACGGTCGGTGCCGGGGCCGGTGCCGGTCGGGTGGGCGGCGCGGGCGGCGCGGAGTTCGCCGGGCGGCCGGGGGGAGCGGCGGGCGCGGACCGGGGCGGCGTCCGCGCCGGGGCCGGGTCCGAGGGGCCCGGGTCGTCGACCGAGATACCGAAGTCCGTGGCCAGACCGCCCAGTCCGCTGTCGTAGCCCTGGCCGACGGCCCGGAACTTCCACTGCCCCTGGCGCCGGTACAGCTCGCCGACGACGAACGCCGTCTCGACGGTCGCGTCGGTGGAGTCGTACCGCGCGATCTCGGCGCCGGTGGCCGCGTCCAGCACTCGTACGCGCAGTCCCGGCACCCGGCCGAAGGTGCCGCCGTCGGCGGAAGCCGCGAGGACGATCCGCTCGACGGCGGGTTCGACCCGGGAGAGATCGACCGCGAGGATGTCGGTGACCTCCGCGCCGCCGGGCTTCTTGCCTTCGTGCCGTACGCTCCCGGACGCGTGCCGCGGCTGGTTGTAGAAGACGAAGTCCGCGTCCGAGCGGACCTTGCCGGACACGAGCAGGAGCGCCGACGCGTCGACGTCCGGCACCCCCGGTCCCGAACGCCATCCCAATTCGACGCGAACGGCGGACGCCGTCACCGGAAGATTGGCTCCTTTAAGCATGGACATGCTCGCCCCCATCGCGTGTCGCTGAGTCCGATGATTCGGTCCCGTCAAACCTAATCGAGGCGTCGGCGCGGCGCCCCCGTTGACACCGAGGACACCGCGGGACGCACCGGTAACCCCCCGCGAACTTGCCTTTTACACGATCCCAACGCGTCAGGACGACCGTTTTCCCCAAGTTCGCTCGCATTGGGGATGCGAAGTCACCCAGAGCTCCCTAAAGAACCCCCAATCCCGACTCCCCAACCGACGCGTCCTGCGCTTAACTTATGTTCTATGACCTCCCCCCGCGCCACCTACGGCGGCGGTTACTACACCGCCCCGGCGTTCCCGGACACCCCTATCTACGACTCTCTGGTCGCGGAGCGGGGCACGCCTCAGATCGCCCCGATCCGAGTTCCCGCCGCCTACGACACGGGCAACAGCTATCTGCCGGCGCTGCCCGCCGCGCTGCCCGCCCTCCCGGCGGGTCCCTCGCAGTCCGCCCCGTCCTACGGAGGCGGCTACCCGCAACAGCAGCCCATGCAGCAGATGCCGCAGCCGATGCCGCTCCAGCAGGCACCGGCTCCGTACATCCCGCAGCAGCAGGCGGCGCCCCGCGGTTACCAGGCGGCCCCGCCCCAGCAGTACGGGCAGCCGCAGCCGCAGCGTCCGATGCCCGGTACGGGGTACGAGGCGATGCGTCCGGCGGCGGCCCGCCCGGCGCCCGCCGCTCCGCAGCAGCAGTACGAGGACCCGTACAACCGGCCCTACCAGAGCCGGGGTTACTGAGACAGCCCTCTTCCGGGCCGGAGGCATCGGCAGGAGGGGTGGCAGGGAAGGACGGGTGGTGCCCGGCCCGCGGGGCGGGCCGGGGCAGGATCGGTCATGCGGGCGGCGGCTGACAGGATGGCTTCATGCCGAAGCCGCTCCACGCCGTTGTGCACGCCCTGGGGGTCCACCCGGTCAAGTCCATGGCCGGCTGCACGCCCGGCAGCGCCGTGGTGGAGCCCTGGGGGCTCGCCGCGGACCGTCGCTGGGCCCTGGTCGACCGTACGGGGAAGGTGGTCACGCAGCGCCAGCGTCCGGGGCTTGCGCTGGTCCGCGCCGAGCCGCTGCCGGGAGGCGGGATCCGGCTGCGCGGGCCCGGCCTCGACGGCCCGGTGGACGTCGTGGTTCCGGATCCGGGAGGCCGGGGCGCGGCGGGACGTACGGCCGCGGTGGCCTCCTCCGGAGCGGACCCGGACCGAACGGGCCCGGCCCTGACCGACCCGGCGCTGACCGACCCGGCGCTGACGGGCTCCGCCGGGACGGACCTCGTCGTGGCGGACATCTTCGGGACCAAGGTCGAGTCGGTGCCGGCCGGCCCGGCCGCGCGAGAGGTGGACCGCCGGCTGAGCGCGTACCTCGGGGAGGAGGTCCGGCTCGTCCACCTCGACGACCCGGCGACGCGGCGCCCGGTCGACCCGCTCTTCGCCCGGCCCGGCGAGACGGTCTCGTTCGCCGACGGCTTTCCGCTGCTCGTCACCACCACGGCGTCGCTCGACGCCCTCAACGCCCTGATCGCGCAGGGGGACCACCCGGACGAGGGGCCGCTGCCGATGGACCGGTTCCGGCCTAATCTCGTCGTGTCGGGGACGGAGGCCTGGGCCGAGGACGGCTGGCGGCGTCTCACCGTCGGCGAAGTCGCCTTCCGGGTCGCCAAGCCCTGCGGGCGCTGTGTCATCACCACCACGGACCAGCGCACGGCGGAGCGCGGCAGGGAGCCGCTGCGGACACTCGGCCGCCACCGCCGCTTCGACGGGAAGCTCGTCTTCGGGCAGAACCTGATCCCCGGGTCGACCGGCACGGTACGGGTGGGCGATCCGGTGACGGTGCTGGAGTGACACGCGCCACGCGACGGCGCCACAGGAGCGGTTGAGGGAGCAGAGGTACCTCGCCGCCCCGCACGTCGGCGCGGGCGACGGGTGCGCCGCGCGGCCGAAAAGCCCCCTCCACGCGGCGATGTCCCGCGCTCGCGGGAACACGGCGTACAGGGCCGTCCGTTGACCGGGCGGGCGAATGTCGGTGCATAGGGCACCGAAGTGAGCTTGCTCTCTTCTTCACGCGCGCGGCGCGTGGAGCCCGCCGCCCCGGACAGGACGGACAGGGAAGGACGGGGAAGGACACGGAGAGGGGGTGCGGACTCGTGCGCACCATGGTGGGACTCTGGCGCTGGCGGCGCAACCCCCTGCGCCGGGGCACCGACCTGATCGAGGCCTGGGTCGCGCTGACGGCGGTACTGCTCCTGGCACTGGCGACGCCGGCCGTCGGCTGGCTCGGCGGCAAGCGGGTCGACGCGGCGCTGCGTGAGACGGTACGGATCCAGCACGAACAGCGGCACCGGACCCCCGCCGTGGTCGTCTCGCGCGCACCGCAGCGGCCGTTCCTGACGTACGACGCGGAGTCGGTGACGGAGCAGAAGACGGGCAGCCGGGTGGTCGCGTCCTGGCGCGCGCCGGACGGCACGGCGCGCACGGGCACGGTCCCCACGACGCTGCGCACTCCCCGCGCGGGGGACACCTTCGCCCTCTGGGCCGACGGGCAGGGCAGACACGTACGCGCTCCGATGAACGCCGAGGCGGGGCGCGCCCACGCCGTACTGGCCGGTCTCGGCTTCGCGATCCTGGCCGCGGGGCTGGTCGAGTGCGCCAGGCGGCTGATCGTACGGCGGCTCGTACAGCGGCGGTACGAGCGGCTCGACCGCGCGTGGGCCAAGGCCGGTCCGGACTGGGGGCGTACGGGAGCGGGCAGTTAGACCTCTCGTTCCGAGCGGGCACGGCCGGAGTGCCGGGCAGAGGCCGGAGTGCGGGGCAGAGGCCGGAGGCTCGCCCGGGAAGTTGTCCGCCATGTCCGGGGCGCGGCCGGAAAGCGGGGTCGCGGACCTGCTGTTCGCGTCAACTCGGCGGCGTCGCGCGCGCTACGGTGGTGCCGCCCGGTACGCCGCACTGACCGGGGGCCGGGGCCGGCACCCGGGACGGCACGACACGGGCACACGCACGAGGTGGGGACAGAACAACGCCATGGCACAGGGCACGGTCCAGGTGACCAACACCGGAACATCGCGTTGGCGGCGGCGCACGGGCGAGTACACCTCTCTCGCCGCCGCACTGGAGGCCGCCGGTGACGGCGACATCCTCACGGTCGCCCCCGGGACCTACCGGGAGAATCTCGTCGTGACGCGGGCGGTCACGCTACGTGGCGCGGAGGGGTCACTCGGCTCCGTACGGATCGCGCCGCTCGACGGCGTCCCGCTGATCGTGCGCGCCTCGGCCACCGTCCAGGATCTCCACGTGGAGGGCCAGGACGCCACGGCCCCCGCGCTGCTCGTGGAGGACGGCACCCCGGAGCTGACGGATCTGCGGATCGTGACCCGCTCGGCGGCCGGTCTTGAGGTCCGTGGCGCGGCGCGCCCCACCGTGCGGCGGTGCACGGTCGACAATCCGGCCGGGGTCGGTATAGCCGTGCTCGACGGGGCCGGCGGGGTGTTCGAGGAGTGCGAGATCGTCGCGGCCGGCCAGGCGGGCATCTCGGTGCACGGGGGCGCGCATCCCCGGCTGGAGCGGTGCCGGGTCCACCACGCCTCCGGTTCCGGTCTGGCCGTCACCGGTGAGGGCAGCGGTCTTGAGGCGATCGGCTGCGAGGTGTACGAGATCAAGGGCACGGGTGTGCAGATCGCGTCCCGCGCGACGGTCCACCTCACCGACTCGTCCGTGCACCGCACCTCGGCGGACGGGATAACCCTGGACACCGACGCCGTTCTCACGCTCTCCGACTGCGACATCCACGACATCCCGGAGAACGCGGTCGATCTGCGGTCCCGTTCGGTGCTGACGCTGACCCGCTCGACCGTGCGCCGCTTCGGCCGCAACGGGCTTTCCGTGTGGGACCCGGGCACCCGCGTCGACGCGAACCAGTGCGAGATCCACGACAGTACGGGTGACTACCCGGCGGTCTGGGTCAGCGACGGCGCGACCGTCGTGCTCGACTCGTGCCGGCTCCACGACGTGCCCGACGCGCTCTTCGTCCTCGACCGGGGCTCGCGCGCCGATGTCGTCGACAGCGACATCTCCCAGGTGCGCAACACGGCCGTGTCGGTGAGTGACGGGGCGACCGCCCAGCTCGACGACTGCCGGATCAGGGAGGCGTCCACGGGGGCGTGGTTCCGCGACCACGGCAGCGGCGGCACCCTCAGTTCCTGCACCATCGACGCCGTGCAGACCGGGGTCATCGTGACCAAGGGCGCCGACCCGACGATCGAGCGCTGTACGGTCACCTCGCCCACCGAGGCGGGTTTCTACGTCTCGGCCGAGGGCCGTGGCACCTTCCACAACTGCCGGGTGACGGGCAGTGGGGGTTACGGCTTCCACGTCATGGACGGCTGCCGTACGACGCTCACCCGCTGCCGTACGGAACGGTGCGCGCGCGGCGGGTACGACTTCGCGGAGGACGGGCCGACCGCCGAGGACTGCACGAGCGACGAGAGCGGCGTGCTGGCCCCACCGGCCTCGTCCGCCGAGTTCACGGCGAAGCTGACGGCCACCCAGTCCCCCGGGCTGCTCGGGCCGCTCCCCGCGCCGGCCGCCCCGGCCACGCCGCCCGGTGTCACCGCCACCTCCGAGCCGGCGCGCGGGTCGGAGGAGGTCCTCGGGGAGCTGGACTCGCTGGTCGGTCTGGACAGCGTCAAGCGCGAGGTACGGGCGCTCACCGACATGATCGAGGTCGGCCGGCGCCGCAAGGAGGCGGGCCTGAAGGCGGCCTCGGTCCGCCGCCATCTCGTCTTCACCGGCTCCCCCGGCACCGGCAAGACGACCGTGGCACGGCTGTACGGCGAGATCCTGCACTCCCTCGGGGTGCTGGAGCGCGGCCACCTCGTCGAGGTGTCCCGGGTGGACCTGGTCGGCGAGCACATCGGGTCGACGGCGATCCGTACGCAGGAGGCGTTCGACCGGGCGCGCGGCGGTGTGCTCTTCATCGACGAGGCGTACGCGCTCTCCCCCGAGGACTCCGGGCGTGACTTCGGCAAGGAGGCCATCGACACGCTCGTGAAGCTGATGGAGGACCACCGGGACGCGGTCGTGGTGATCGTCGCCGGGTACACCGCGGAGATGGAGCGGTTCCTCACCGTCAACCCCGGTGTGGCGTCCCGTTTCTCCCGGACCATCACCTTCAGCGACTACGTCCCCGAGGAGCTGCTGCGGATCATCCAGCAGCAGTCCGAGGACCAGGAGTACCGGCTGGGCGAGGGGACGGCCGAGGCCCTGCTCACGTACTTCACGGAGTTGCCGAAGGGGCCCGCCTTCGGCAACGGCCGTACCGCGCGCCAGACGTTCGAGTCGATGGTGGAGCGGCACGCGGGCCGGGTCGCCCAGCTCCCGGAGACCAGCACGGACGACCTGACCCTGCTCTACGCCGACGACCTGCCCGACCTGCCCTGAGCACCGCCGCCACCCGGCGGTGGCGGTGGCGGCGCGGTCCGGGCCCGGCCCGCGTCGGTGCGCTGCGGCGGCAGCAGCGGCGGCAGCCGGTCGAGGAGTTCGGCCCGTTCCTCGGCGAAGACGGGGTCGGCCTGGTAGTCGGAGTGGCCGAGGATCGGCTCGGGCAGTGGGTGGAGCACCGTACGGCCGTAGGCGAGCGGGTCCTTCAGCGGTCCCCGGTCGACGTCGGCCCCGTCTCCGTCGGCGGGCACCAGTACCGGGCCGCCGATCGGGTCGGTGGCGCGCCACAGATTGCGCCAGCAGTGCAACTCCTTGCTCAGGTCGCTGAGTTGACCGGCTCCGAAGTACGCGGGGAACCAGCGGCCGTACAGCCGCTCCAGCGGGGAGCCGTACGTCAGCAGCGCGACGCGGTGGCGGGTGGCGGGCGCGAGCTGCCAGATGGCGGCGGCGGCGAGCACGCTGCCCTGCGAGTGCCCGGAGAGGACCAGCCGGCCGCCCGTGCGCTCGGTCCAGGAGGCGATGCGCCAGGTGAGGTCGGGGACGGCGCGCTCGGCGTAGCAGGGCGGTGCGAACGGGTGGGCGGCGCGCGGCCAGAACGTACCGACGTCCCAGAGGATGCCGATGGTGCGGCGGGCGGAGGCGTCGCGGTAGGCCCGCCGGCCCCAGGTGACCAGCAGTATGAAGCCGAGCCCCACGAACCAGGAGCCGAGCGCCTGCGCGGTCTGTGCCACGGACTCCAGGAACGGTGAGGTGCCCCGCATCGCCCTGCCCGGCACCTGGCCGCTGATCCAGGATCCGGCGACGGCGGCGGCTCCCAGGAACAGGGCGGCGCCGGAGACCAGCCCGACGAGCCGGGGCACGGAGTCGGTGAGTTCGGCCCGCGCGCGGGCGCCCGCGACCTGACGGGTACGCGGCGAGTCGGCGGCGTTCTCGCCGTACTCCTTCTCCACGGCGGGGGCCAGGGCCCGGGTGGTGCGTACGGTACGGACGCACAGGGCGGCGACGGGGATCACCAGCAGGACCAGCAGGACCGGGATGACCGACGCCTGCCAGCTCAGCAGCGCAGGCGGGCCGGCGATCGCGCCGCCGCCCATGCCGGGGGTGGCGTCGCCGTCCAGCCAGTCGGCGACGCGCTGGGCGACCCCGCCGGTCATCACGCCGGCCAGGGCGCAGGCGAGCATGGCGACGGCGGGCCCCGCGAGTCCGCGCAGCGCCGTCCGTGGCTGGGCGACGCGGCGGTGCAGGACGTGGGCGGTGACGGCGAGGGCGACGATCAGGGCGACCTGGGCGAGCGCGAGCACCCGGAAGGAGAGGTTGCCGGGCAGCGCGCCGGAGGAGGCCCAGCCGGGTCTGGACCACCCGGCGTACACCACGGCCAGGACGAGGACGGCGAGCGATCCCGCGGGCAGCCTGCTGATCACCATCCGGTCGAGGGAGCCGTCGCTGCGGCGCTCGCTGCGGCCTCTGCTGCACACGACGTACAGCACGGCGCCGAGGCCGGCGACGAGCGTCGCCTGGAGCAGCAGGCCGAAAGGTTCGAGCGGCCGGCCGCCGGCGCTCCGGTCGTGGTCGGCGCCCGCCGCGACGAGGGCGGCGGCGATGGTGAGGAAACCGGCGGCGGTGTGCGCGGCGCGCAGCCGGGCGACGAGGCGGCGGCCGTACCAGAAGCCGGGCCGGCCGAGCGCGGGGCGCACCCGCGCCCGCCCGTCGTCACCGGTCGCGGAACCGGCGGTGCGGGCGGCTTCGGCGGTGCGGGCGGCGTCGGCGGCTGCCGCGTCCCTGGCGGACGGCTCGGGGGCGGCGCTGCCGTGGACGGGCGGGCGCTGCGCCTCGTACGCGCTCCACGTCCGGTTGGAGAGGTACCACAACAGCGTGACCAGCGCGGTGGGCACGGCGGCGGCGAGGGCGAGGCGCCGGCCCGGCTGCGACCACCAGCCGTGGGCCTCGGGCGAGAGGAAGCCGAGCCAGGAGCGCTCTTCGACACACGCCGGCGAGCCCGCGCACTGCCACGCCGTCAGGTCGAGCGCGACCTCGCAGGCCGCCGCGGTGAGCAGCACGGTGAGGGTGAGGGCGACCAGGCGGACCAGCAGGCCGTACAGCCGCTGGGATCTGCCGAGCCCTTTGGTGGCCGGGCGCATCCAGTGGGCGAGGTTGACCACCATGAAGGGCAGGAGCAGCAGCCACAGGGCGCGGGAGCCGTTGCCCGAGGTGAGGTTGGACCAGCAGTACGCCTCGGGGATCGGGCGGTCGCGGTAGTCCTCCGGGTGCTGTTCGGCTTCGGCGTCGTCGGCCCGCCGGTACACGGCGGCCGTCCGGTCGCCGGTGACCCTGACCGTGCGCGGGTCGTCGAGCATCTCCTGCGGGGTGGCCCCGCCGACGCCGTGGACCAGCAGTTCGAGTGCGGCGCCGCCACCGTGCGGCGCCGCTGTTGGTGAGGACACTTCGATGCTCGCTCTCGTGTGGGGGACGGTGCGGCGGATCGGTGCGGTGGAAGAGTGCGGGGCTTCAGAGTCCCGGATTGTGGCAGTTCGGCGCCGCTCCGTCACCGAATCTCCCCGGCTCCCTCGTTCCGCGACCACCGGGGCGGCCGTCCGGCCCCCGTGCGAGGATGGGCCGCACAACGGACGGGACGGGGGCGCGCGATGCCGGTGCACGGCCGTGGTCCACGACGAGACGGAAGGCCGGCGCGGCGGTGAGCGACAACCTGAACCTGCTGGCGGAGCAGCGTCGTGCGCTGATCCTGGACGAGGTGCGTCGACGGGGCGGTGTGCGGGTCAACGAGTTGACGCGCAGGCTCAATGTCTCCGACATGACGGTGCGCCGGGATCTCGACGCGCTGTCCCGGCAGGGCGTCGTGGAGAAGGTGCACGGCGGTGCGGTGCCGGTGGTGGAGGCGAGTACGCACGAGCCGGGGTTCGAGGCCAAGTCGGCGCTGGAGCTGACCGCCAAGCAGGACATCGCGCGAGCGGCGGCGGCGATGGTCGTGCCCGGCAGCGCGATCGCGCTGTCCGGCGGGACGACGACCTACGCGCTGGCTCACCTGCTGCTGGACGTGCCGGAGCTGACGGTGGTGACGAACTCGCTGCGGGTCGCCGATGTGTTCCACGCGGCGCAGCAGGCGGAGCCGGGCGGCGCCGGCCGCCCCGGGGCGGCCATGGTGGTGCTCACGGGCGGTGTGCGGACGCCGTCGGACTCGCTGGTCGGCCCCGTCGCCGACCAGGCGATCCGCTCGCTCCACTTCGACGTGCTCTTCCTCGGGGTGCACGGCGTCTCGGTGGAGGCCGGGCTCTCCACCCCCAACCTGGGCGAGGCGGAGACGAACCGGCGGCTGGTGGGGTCGGCGCGCCGGGTGGTGGTCGTGGCCGACCACACCAAGTGGGGCACGGTGGGCCTGAGTTCCTTCGCGACGCTGGACCAGGTCGACACACTGGTGACGGACGCGGGGCTGTCGGCGCGGGACCGCGCGGAGATCACGGAGCTGCTGCCGGGGCTGGTGGTGGCGGGCGAACAGGACGAGCCCGCCGAGGGTGACGAGCCCGCGCGGACTCCGGGCGACCACTGACGCGCGGCCCGCACGGACTTCCGGGACGGCTGACGCGCCGTCACACCTTCCCCCGCCCCACCGGGCCTACGATCACCGGATGAGTGCCTTCCGTATCGACCGGACCACCCCGCTCCCCGCCGAGGAGGCCTGGCGGCGGCTCACCGACTGGCCGGCACACGCCGCCCAGGTGCCGCTGACGCGGATCACCGTAGTGACGCCGGGCCCGACCCGTACCGGAACGGTCTTCGTCGCGCGGACCGGGCTCGGCCGCGCGACGTTCGACGACCCGATGGAGGTCGTCCGCTGGCAGCCGCCCGCGCCGGGCAGCCCCGGCCGCTGCCGCCTGGAGAAGCGCGGCGGGACGATCACCGGCTGGGCGGAGATCCACGTACGCCAGGACGCCGAAGGGAACGCGTACGGCGGCCCCGCCCGGGTGCGCTGGGAGGAGGAGCTGCGGATCGGCCCGCTCCCCCGCCGCCTCGACCCGCTCACCGCGCGCGCCGGGCGGCTGGTGTTCGGCCGGGCCGTCGACCGGCTGCTACGGGGCTGAAACGCGCGGCGCCGCGGGTTGCCGTGGCGCTCGGTGGCGGCGGTACGGGGCTCAGTCCGGCCAGACGCCGGTCTCCAGGAAGCGGTCGAGCGTCCGCGTGTACGGGGCGATGTCCAGGCCCTGTTCTGCGAGCCAGGCGTCCGCGTAGTACTTGTCGAGGTAGCGGTCGCCCGGGTCGCAGAGCAGGGTGACCACGCTGCCGGTGCTCCCCCGTGCGACCATCTCCGCCACGATCCTCAGGGCGCTCCACAGTCCGGTGCCGGTGGAGCCGCCCGCCTTGCGTCCGATGGCCCGCTCCAGCGCCCGTACGGCGGCGACGCTCGCGGCGTCCGGGACCTTCATCATCCGGTCGATGGCGCCGGGCACGAAGCTCGGCTCCATACGGGGCCGGCCGATCCCCTCGATCCGGGAGCCGCGGGTGCTGCGGGCCCGGGCGTCGTGGCGCGTCCAGCCGTCGAAGAAACAGGAGTTCTCGGGGTCGGGCACACAGATCCGGGTGTCGAACTGCATGTAGTGGACGTAGCGCGCGATGGTCGCGGAGGTGCCGCCCGTCCCCGCCGTGGCGACGATCCACGCGGGCTCCGGATAGCGTTCCAGCCGGAGTTGCTGGTAGATCGACTCGGCGATGTTGTTGTTGCCACGCCAGTCGGTGGCGCGCTCGGCGTAGGTGAACTGGTCCATGTAGTGGCCGCCGGTCCGCTCGGCCAGCCCCGCGGACTCCTCGTAGATCGTGCCCGCGTCGTCCACGAAGTGGCACCGGCCACCGTGGAATTCGATCAGCCGGCACTTCTCCGCGCTGGTGGTGCGCGGCATGACGGCGATGAACGGCACGCCGATCAGCTTGGCGAAGTACGCCTCGGAGACGGCCGTCGAGCCGCTGGACGCCTCGATGACCGGCTTGCCCGGCCTGATCCAGCCGTTGCACAGGCCGTACAGGAACAGCGAGCGTGCGAGCCGGTGCTTGAGGCTTCCGGTGGGGTGGGTCGACTCGTCCTTGAGGTAGAGGTCGATGCCCCACTCCTCGGGCAGCGGGAAGCGCAGCAGATGCGTGTCGGCGGAACGGTTGGCGTCGGCCTGGACCTTGCGTACGGCTTCCTTGAGCCAGGCTCGGTAGCCGAGGTCGCTGCGGTCCACGTCGACGGTCGGCGTGACCCGCCCGCCGGTGGTCCCGGGAACGGGCCCGCCCGCCGGTTCCGTCGGCTCTTCCGGCCGTCCGCTCGTGTCTCGCCCGTTCATGCGCGCCGCTCCTCGCTGTCTCCGCACCGGCCCCCAGCCGCACCGTACCCCTACCACCTGCGTAAACGCTTACTTTGGGTACCCATAGGAATGGCTTTTGGCGAGTGCGCTCCATGCGCTCTGGTGCCGGGCGCCATACTTGTGCAAACTGCCTTGAGGGGACGTACGGGGATGGGGCACGGAGGGGGCAGAAACGCCATGACGGAACCGGAGTTCGACGTGCGCGGCGTACGGATCGAGCGGTGGCCCCGCTCGCTCACCAGGGCGGGCCAGGTCCTGGTCCAGGACGGCAGGCTGGCGCTGCTGACCAGTTACGGGCGGGTGATCGACAGCGCACCGCTGCGCGCCGTCCGGGCGGCACGGCCCTGGTTCGCGGGGAGCGGCAGCATGGTCGCGACCGTCAACGGGACCCGCTACCGGCTGACCATGGGGCAGCGGGGGCGCCGTCCCGACGCGACGGCGCTGACCGGGCGGCTCATGGAAGCGGTCAGCAGGGCGAGTCACCCGAAGCCGTGAGGCGCGTCGGCGCGGTGCGGCGCGCGGACGCCGGGACAAGCGCCGGCGCCGTGCGCGGCTCCGGCGCCACGCGCGGCTCCGACGGCGCGTGCCGGGTCGGGGCCGGGCGCGGCTCCGGCGTCACGTGCTGCGCCGAGGCCGGGCGCGGCTCCGGCGTCGTGAAGGGCCGCGAACCCGCTGCCGCGTAGCCGCTCTGCCGCGAGTTGCGGAGCCAGGCCCCCTGGTTCACTCTGGTCACACATCACTCAGCGTTTCCCGGCGGTGACCCTGCGACCCAGCCCCGCCGGGCGGGAAACGGCGGCGAGCCGGTCGCTGATTCCGCATCCTCGTCTTCTTCCGGACCTCATTCGGGGAGTCGCAGCCGTGATCAGCCAGCCCAGCAGGCACTGCACGGTGGAGCTCCAGGCCCTGCCGTCACGGATCGGTCAGATCCGCAGAATCATCTCCGCGCAATTGCGCTACTGGCACCTCGATCTTCTCATCGACCCAGCGGCTCTCGGGGTGACCGAGCTGCTGACCAACGTCCACCGGCACGCACAGCCGGACAAGAGATGCACCGTCGACATCGAGTTGCTGCTCGAACGCCTCATGGTCTCGGTCAGCGACCACGATCCACGCGTGCCGACGGTGCACCACGCCGAGTTGTCCGACACCGGTGGCCGCGGCCTCGCGCTGATAGCGGCCGTGAGCGAGAGCTGGGGCATCCGTCCCCGGGGCGACACGGGGAAGAGCATATGGTTCACGCTTCCCGCCCCGCCGGTCGCCCTGGCCCTGCCGCTGCGTCCGGTGTACGGCGCGACCACCGACGGCCCTTTCCCTGCCATGGAGTTCGGCATCGTGGCCGAGGTGCACGGCCTCGGCGCGGCCCGGTCGGCCGTGATCGGCTGACCGGAACAGCGGCGCGGGGGGAAGACACCGCGGGACCCCCCGGGGGAACGGCCACCCCCCGCCGCCCCCCCACCCAAGGACCCCGAGGGAGTGAAGAGAGTAACCCCCACCCGCC